>DMQJ01000028.1:11581-11780 GCA_003455715.1 Acidimicrobiaceae bacterium
GTCGGCGTCCTGGTCGTCGACGTAGGCGAGACCCTTCTCGATGAGGTGCTCGGCCCACTGGTACAACTGCTCGAAGTAGTCGCTCGCGTACACCACGTCGGCGGGCTCGAAGCCCAACCAGCGCACGTCATCGACGATGGCGTCGACGTACTCGGTCTCCTCGGTGATGGGGTTGGTGTCGTCGAAACGCAGCTTGCAG
>DMQJ01000028.1:12040-12675 GCA_003455715.1 Acidimicrobiaceae bacterium
GGCGTGACCGATGTGCAGATAACCGTTGGGTTCGGGTGGGAACCGAGTCTGCACACGCTGGAACGTGCCGGCAGCCAAGTCGGCCTTCACGACGTCGCGAACGAAGTTCGCGGCAGCGGGTGTGTCGGGTGCGTTCGGCGTGTCGCTCATAGACCCCTTGGAAGGTACCGGATAGGCCCCGCGAAGTGGCATAAGGTTTGGGGATGCAGCCCCTCCGGGTGATGGTGGCGAAGGTCGGCCTCGATGGTGCCGACCGTGGAGCCACGGTGGTCGCACGGGTGTTGCGCGACGCCGGTCATGAGGTGCTGTTCAGTGCCATCGGGGTCACTCCGGCGATGGCGGCCGCCGCGGCGGCCCACGACAACGTCGACGTGGTGGTGCTCACCATGCCCAACGAACTGGCCGACCGGCTGGCCGGAATGGTGGTGCACGAGTTGGAGCGCCGCGGCGTTCGGAGCCGAGTGGTCGCCGCAGGCATCGCGGTCAAGCACCTCGAGCCGTTGCTCCTTCGGGTCGGCGTGTCGGCTGTTGTGGGCGCCGCGCCGACCGTGGCGCAGATCCGCGCCGCGGTGGAAGTGCCCCCCGTCGTTGCCGCCTGACTCGCCTGGCCCGCACGACCTCGCCCACCCCACCGG
>DMQJ01000212.1 GCA_003455715.1 Acidimicrobiaceae bacterium
CGCGACGACCTCGAGGCAGCGAACGACGTGTTCGGTTCGTATCGGTTCGTCGAGCCCGACGAACGCATCGAGGGGGTCGAGGTGGTCATCCGTCTCGGAAGCGAGTTCCTCACGGGCCAGGTCGGAGGCAATACCCTGCCGTCCACCACGACCACCACCACGATCGGATGACGTCACGAATGCCTGCGCCTGAGCACACCCCGACCTCTCCCGGTGCAATTGCTGCTGCCGACCTCGCCCGAGTCGCGGCTCGGGCCGCCGACGACAAGAAGGCAGAGCACACGCTCATCCTTGCGGTGGGCGAGGTGCTGCAGATCACCGACTACTTCGTCATCACCAGCGCGAGCAACCGCCGGTTGGTCAAGACCGTGGTCGACGCCGTTGAAGAGGCCGTGCGCGAGCAGTTGGGTCGGTCGCCGATTCGTATGGAAGGTGTGTCCGAGCAGCAGTGGGTGCTGGTCGACTACGGCGATGTCGTGGTGCACGTCTTCGCCGAGGAGATTCGCATGTACTACGAGATCGAGCGCCTGTACCGCGACGTTGCCCGTGTGGAGTGGCGCACCGACGTGTGATACGCGTCACCCGAGGCATACCGGATCCGTCGATAGCGTTGGTCAGCCTGTATGGCACTCGCTCTGTCCGGTCCGTTCGATACATCGCAGCTTCCCCGTCTGGCCCCCGAGCCGGTCACGGTCACGGTCGCGCGCTCCATCGTTCCGGGCACGGAGGCGCAGTACCTGCAGTGGGCCGACGAAGTGGTGGGCACGCTGCGCCGCTACCACGGATGCCTCGGTGCGGGTGTGCTGCAGCCGGGCCCCGATGGTGGTGAATACCAGATCGTCTTCCGGTTCATCGATGGCCTCCACCTGCGTGAGTGGGAGCGGTCGCCCCAACGTGCGGTGCTGATGGCCAAGGCCCAAGGGTTCGTCACCAGCGAACGCATCCAGCGAACGGTCGGGGTGGCCGACTGGTTCGAGTTGCCGGCCCGAGCGGAACCCAAGCGGTCGGTCGGCGGCCGAATCGTCACCGATGTGCTGTGGGTGTACCCCGCTGCGATCGTTGCCACCTTGTTCCTCGCGCCCCGTATCGCCTTGCTGCCTACCGGCTGGCGGGTGTTGGTGTCGAGCCTGGTCATCACGCTGGTGATGAGGGTCGCGGTCGGCCCGCTGCGCGCTCGCCTGCGGGCGCGACGAACCCTGTAACCCGGTTGGAGGTTCCCTGGCGAGCGGGTAACGTGTCAGCCGCTTCGGGGCTATAGCTCAGTTGGCAGAGCGCTTCCATGGCATGGAAGAGGTCAAGGGTTCAATTCCCTTTAGCTCCACCGAAGAAGGCCCAGGTCACTGCACCTGGGCCTTTGTCGTTCAGCCGCTGGCCTCGATGGCCGCGACCAGCGCCACGGTCGCGAGTGACGGGTCGATCTGGTAGTTGCCCTTCCGATCGGGCCCCGTTGGCTCTGCACAGGCGATGCGGAAGCGGTGGTAGCGAAGTGGCGTGCCGACACGGTCGACGCATGCATCGGTGCGGAGATGGCGAGTTCACTAGCCTCGGCCGACATGGAGATCTCGCTGGAGGGGAAGGTCGCTCTGGTCACCGGGGCGTCGAAAGGTATCGGCAAGGCGATCGCTGCGCAGTTCGCTGCCAGCGGGGCCAAGGTGCTGTTGGTGTCGCGCAAGATCGAACAACTCGAAGCCGCCGCGGCATCCATGACCGGCGACGTCGCCGTGCGTGCGGCGAACGCAGGCGACCCGGCGGCGGCTCGGGCCTGCGTGGAGGCCGCGATCGAGCAGTTCGGGGCGCTCGACATCTTGGTCAACAATGCCGCCACCAATCCCTACATGGGGCCCACCCTTGGCGTCGACGAGGGTCGCTTCGACAAGACCTTCCAGGTGAACCTGCGCGGCCCGGTGTTCTGGTGCCAGGCAGCCTGGGAGCTGGCCATGAAGGAGCACCCCGGCGTGATGCTCAACATCGCGTCGGTGGGCGGCCTGCGCGCCGAGGGAAGCCTGGGGGTCTACAACCTCACCAAGGCGGCGCTCATCCATCTCACCCGCCAACTCGCTCACGAACTCGGCCCCAACCGCGTCGTCGGGATTGCCCCTGGTCTGGTGAAGACCGACTTTGCCGCGGCGTTGGTCGATGCCTTCGGCGACCGGTTGGCCTCGCAGCTGCCGTTGCGTCGCCTTGGAGAGCCCGACGACATCGCCAACCTCGCCACCTTCCTGGTGAGCGATGCTGCGTCGTGGATCACCGGGGAGACATACGTCATCGACGGCGGTGCGGGCGTTCGCGGCGCAGCCTGAGCTTCATCAGGCCTGTCCCGCGGGCGCACTAGGGTGCCGGTTACTCGGGTACGCGTCCGCACCTGCTCACCTGCTCGCCAGCTTCGACGGGAGGCTCTGATGAACATGCCACTGCCCAACAACATGCCGCCGCCGCAGCATGGCGCCGGCCACCATGCGGCACCCCCGCCCCAGCCGGGTGGGTACGGGCCGCCTCCGACAGCGGGCCAGGCATACGCGCCGCAGGGGTACGGGCCACCCCCGATGCAGCAACCCCACCACCCTCAGCCGGCCCATCAACCCCAGCCGGCCGGGCGTCCGGCAGGGTCGTTGAGTTTCGGCGACCACGTGAAGCGGGCGCTCACCTGGCGGCTCGAGCGGGTCACCCCGAGCCCTCAGGAGCTCAACCAGCTCGGCGCTTCGAAGGTCACCGACGCCGCGCTGCAGGGCTATGCCGCATGGCGTCGATCGGTGCTGTTCGTCGTGCTGCCGGTGGTGGCGCTCAGTGCGTTGCTGGCTCTCATCGACTTCAAGGACGTCACGTCGGAAGAGCCGATCGGCGACACCGGCGCCATGCTCGAGTACACGGGCCTCGGAGTGCTTGCGCAGGTGCTGCCGCTTCTCGGTCCGCCGGTTCTGGCGCTCGGTCTGTTTCTTGCCTTCCGCTCGTGGTCCGACCTGCGCCGCAGTGCGCGTGTGCTCACCATCTGTTGGCTCACGTCCATCGTTCTCCCCGTCCTCCCTGCGGTGATGCCAGCTGACTGGTTGGTGAACGACGAGCCGTTGCGCCAACTGTTCCCCTCGCAAGACGTCGACGCCTTTCTGGCTGGACTCAGGTTGCAGGTGGGCATCGCCTACATGGTGACGTTGCTTCCGGTGTTGGTCACCGTGCCGGGCGGCGTCGTTCGTGGCAGCGCCCGAGTGAAGGGCTTGCTACCGGCCACCATGCTGCCCGGCTTCTTCCTCATCACGACAGCGCCCTTCTATTCGCTCATCGTCATCGTCGCTCTTGTGCTGCTCATCCAACTCAGCGGCAACGTGCTGCTGGTGCTGGGCGCGCTCGTACTGGCGGCATCGCCGTGGGTGTACGTGCAGCAGCGGCGCCACTATCTGGGGCCGGTGATGGACGACGAGTCGTCGGCTGCGCTCGACAAGGCGCAACGCATCTATGGCGTGCTCACGCTCGCGGGAGTCGGTGCAATCGTGTTGTGGGCGATCACCGCTGAGGTGAACGGCGTACCGGTGCTCGGCTCGGGCGATGAAGCGGTGTTCGATTACGTCACGGCCACCCGCTCGGTGGCAGAGGTGTTGGCGCGTAGCTATGCCACCACGGTGGTGTTCGCACACATCTTCCTCACGCTCACCGTGTCGTCGTGGCGCACGTCGAGGGCGGTTGCCAGCGACCCGCGGATGACTGCTGCTGAACACCGCAACGCTGCGGTGGCTGCTGCGCTGGGCGAGTGACACACTCCGACTCTGCGTCTCGTGCCCGCCTTGGTCACACTTGCCCACCATGACCGCTGAGTTCCCCGGTGTCGACCTCGACGTGCTGCGCCGCTGGATGGATCAACGCCACCTCGGTGACGGCTCCATCGACGACCCGCAACTCATCACGGGTGGCACGCAGAACGTGTTGCTGCGGTTCCAGCGGGGGTCGCGCACCTACGTGCTGCGTCGCCCGCCTGTGCACAAGCGGGCCAACAGCGACGAGACCATGCGCCGCGAGGCTCGTGTGCTGGCGGCACTGGCCGGCACCGATGTGCCGCCCCCGGGTCTCATCGCTGCCGAACCCGCCCCGGAAGTGATGGGCGCGGCGTTCTATCTGATGGAGCCGATCGATGGGTTCAACGCCACGCTCGGCCTGCCACCGGCCTTCGGTGACGCCGGATGGCAGCACTCGATGGGCCTGTCGATGGCCGATGCCATCGCTGCGCTCGCGTCGGTCGACCATGTGGCGGTGGGGCTCGGCGACCTCGGCAAGTGGGACGGCTGGGCCGAGCGTCAGGTGGGTCGCTGGCGCAAGCAACTCGACAGCTACTCCGAACTCCCCGGGTATCCCGGCCCCGACATCCCAGGGGTCGACGAGGTGGGGGTGTGGCTGGAGCGGCACCGTCCCGCCGACACTCGCCCCGGCCTGATCCACGGCGACTTCCACTTCGGCAATGTGCTCGTCCGCCACGACGAGCCGCGACTCGCGGCCATCGTCGACTGGGAGTTGGTCACCGTGGGCGATCCGCTCCTCGACCTCGGCCACCTGTTGGCCACCTGGCCGTCGCGTGACGGAGTGTCGGTCAGCGTCGATGCGCCGAACCTGCCGAGCCGCGATGAGGTGGTGCAGCGGTACGCGGCCCACGTCGATCGACCGCTCGACGACGTTCGTTGGTTTCACGTGCTGGCGTGCTACCGACTGGGTCTCATCCTGGAGGGTACGCACGCTCGCGCCTGCGCCGGGCTGGCACCGAAACCGATCGGCGACCAATTGCACGCCCACACGGTGAGCCTTCTTCAGCAGGCACTGGGCCTCATCGCCTGACAGGCGTGAGCGCGAGGCTGGCGCCTCAGCGGGGGAGGCCGTCGATGTTCAGCGTCGTGCCGGTGGTGTAACTGCTGGCGTCGCTGGCGAAGTAGAGCGCAGCGCCGACCACTTCGTGAGGAAGCCCACCACGCTCGAGAGCAAAGGCAGTCTTGGCCCGCTTGTTGAATGCCTCGAGGTCCCACGCCTTGGAAATGTCGGTGAGGAACGGCCCGGGCACGATGCAGTTCACCCGAACGGTCGGTCCGAAGGCGGCGGCGAAGCTCTGGGTGAGGCTGTTCACTCCCGCCTTCGCCGCTCCGTAGGGGGCCTCGGTAGGGGATGGCCGCTGGCTGGCGATGGACGACACGTTGATGATGGAGCCACCGCGGCCGGCTGCCATCCGCGTGCCGACGATCGACGACAGGCGGAACGGCCCCTTGAGGTTCACCCCGATCACCTTGTCGAACAGTTCTTCGCTGACTTCGTCGAGGCTGCCGTACAGCGGTGACATGCCGGCGTTGTTGACCAACACGTCGACGGTGCCGAACTCGGCGTAGGCCGCGTCGGCGAGGCGTTCTGCGTCGGCCCAACTGGCCGCGTGGTAGGCGATGGGAAGCGCACGCCGTCCGAGCGCACGCACTTCCTCGGCAACGGCCTCGCAGTTGGCCAACTTCCGCGATGCGATGACGACATCGGCGCCATGCTGGGCGAACGCCAGCACCATCTCGCGACCGAGGCCGCGGCTGCCACCCGTGACGACGGCGGTCTTTCCCTCAAGGCTGAACAGGTCGGTCGGCATGCGGCGAACGTACTGCGCACGTGGTCGCTGCCTCCGGTCGGAAGCCCCAAGCCGCTCGGTAGGCTCGCTCGCCATGTCTGATCGCACCCTCGTTCTGCTCAAGCCCGACGCCGTTCGCCGCAAGCTCACTGGCGAGATCATCCGCCGCATCGAGGCCAAAGACCTCACCATCGTGGCCATGGACCTGCGTCTGCTCGACGAGGCCACCCTTGCCCAGCACTACGCCGAGCACGTGGGCAAGGGCTTCTACGCCGACCTCGTGTCGTTCATGTCGAGCGGCCCGGTCGTGGCGATGGTGGTGGAGGGCCCGGAAGACACGTGGGAAGTGATGCGCACGCTCATGGGTGCCACCAACAGCCGCAAGGCCGCCGGTGGCACCATCCGTGGCGACCTCAGCGCGTCGTTCACCGAGAACCTCATCCACGGCAGCGACTCGGCCGAGTCGGCGGTGCGCGAGATCGGCATTTTCTTCCCGAATCTGTAACATTCGCCGATCCCGCTACACTGGCGGACCACACGTCGAGCCAGGTCAGGAGGATGGTGATGGCGAGAAGTAATCCGCTCGCGCTGGGCCGCGACCTGGCCATCGACCTCGGCACGGCCAACACGCTCATCTATGCGCGTGGCCAGGGCATCGTGCTCAACGAGCCGTCGGTCGTGGCCATCGACATCACCGACGGTCGCCCTGTCGCTGTCGGCATCGAAGCCAAGCGCATGATGGGCCGCACACCGGGCCGCATCAAGACCATCCGCCCGCTGAAAGACGGCGTCATCGCCGACTTCGAAGTCTGCGAGAAGATGCTGCGCTTCTTCATCCAGAAGGTGCACGCCAGCCGCTGGAGCAAGCCACGCATGGTCATCTGTGTGCCGTCCGGCATCACCGGCGTCGAGCAGCGAGCGGTGCAAGATGCGGCCGAGTACGCCGGGGCGCGCAAGCCCGTGCACATCATCGAAGAGCCCATGGCGGCCGCTATCGGTGCCGACATGCCGGTGCACGAACCCAGCGGCAACATGATCGTCGACATCGGCGGTGGCACCGCCGAGGTCGCCGTCATCTCCCTCGGTGGCATTGTCACGGCGCAGTCGGTGCGTGTCGCGGGCGACGAGCTCGACGATGCGGTCATTCAGTACATCAAGAAGGAGTTCTCCCTCGCGGTCGGCGATCGCACTGCGGAGGAGATCAAGATCCACATGGGCTCGGCGTGGCCGCTCGACGAAGAGCTCACGGCCGACATCCGCGGGCGCGACCTCATCAGCGGCCTGCCGCGCACGCTTCCTGTCACCACCGAGCAGATTCGCGAAGCGCTCGCCGAGCCGGTGTCGGCCATTGTCGACGCCATCAAGGCCACCCTCGACCGCACGCCGCCCGAACTCGCCGCCGACATCATGGAGGCCGGCATCATGCTCACCGGTGGTGGAGCACTGCTGGCTGGCCTCGACCGTCGTGTGGCGCACGAGACCGGTATGCCCGTCAACATCGCCCACGATCCGCTGTACAGCGTGGTCATCGGCTCGGGCAGGGCGCTGGAGAACATCGACGCGATGCGGGGGCTGATGTCGCTCGGTGGCGACGAGTAGTCGACCGGACCCTGCCCCGTGTTCACCCTGAGCCGCCGCCGCATCATCATCGCCGTTGTTCTCACGGCCATGCTGCTCATCACCCTCGACAAGAATGGCAATGGGGCGATCGAGCGTGGGCGATCGTTGTTCGCCCGGGTGCTGCAGCCGTTCGACACCGCAGTAGAAGCCGTCGCCCTTCCCGTTGAGCGGGCCTGGAACGGCATCACCCAGGTCGACGATCTGCAGCGTGAGAACGATGCTCTGCGCGACCAACTGGCGCGCGCCAAGGGGGCCGAACTGGAGGCCGAGTCGGCCATCCTCGCCTACCGAGAACTGTTGAAGCTCAACCTGCTCACTGCGAAGTTCCAGTACAAAGTCGTGGCGGCCCAGGTGGTGGGCGACTCGCCGAGCAACTTCCAGAACACGGTCGAAATCAACGTCGGCTCCAACCGCGGCATTCAGGTGGGCATGCCGGTCACCGATGGCGCTGGCCTCGTCGGTCGCATCACCCGAGTGTTTCCGGAGAGCAGCGTGGTGCTACTCATCACCGACCCCGAGTACTCGATCAACGCACAGGTGTTGAGCACCCAGGAGCAGATCGACGAGGAGACCGCGCCCTCCAGCACCGCACCGAGTGGTGTGCCGGTCGAGAACCTCACCTCCACGACCACCACCAGCACCACGGTGCCCCCAAGCACGTCGCTGCCGCCGATTCTCCAGCCGGTGAGCACATCGACCAGCACGCCCGCTTCATCATCCGTTCCGCCCACGACGCTGGTCGAGACCACCACCACCACGGAGCTGCGGGTCGTCCGCGAGACTGGCACGCTCGCTGGGCAGGGCGCAGATCGGCCACTGGTGCTGCGGTTCATCGACACCACGTCGTCGGTCACCACGGTGCGAGTCGGGTCGATCGTCGACACTGCGGGCGGCAACACCAGCCTTGCCCCTCAGGGCATCCCCATCGGTCGCATCTCGGCCATCGTCGAGCAACCCGGTACCAGCAGCTACCTCATCGAGGTCAGGCCCAACGCCAGCCTCGACCGGCTCAACTTCATCGCTGTCGTCCTCTACGTGCCGGCCAACTCGTCGCAGGGAGGCTGAGCCGTGCGGGCAGGCATGTCGCTGGTTGCGGCGCGTGTGCTCATCGTCGGCCTCACGGCGTTGGCGATCCAGCGAGTCGTGTTCGCACAGCATCCGATCTTCGACGTGAAGGTGCAGTTCGTGCTTGCGCTGGTGGTTGCTGCCGGGGCCGCGGGTGGCGCCGACCGTGGCGCCGTTGCCGGGTTCGTGCTCGGCCTGATGTACGACGCCAGTGGCAACACCCCGCTCGGCCTGATGGGCCTGTGCTACGGCCTGGCAGGCATCACCGCCGGATACGTGCACACCATCACCCCCGACCCGCAGTGGTGGCTGGCGTCGATCTTCGCTGCCGTCGGTGCAGTGGTGGGGGAGGCCGCGATTCCGTTCGCCGAAGTCATCACCGGTGAGAGCGGCTGGGTGACTCGTGAGTTGATGGTGGTGCTGCCGGTGGTCGGCGCTGCCGCGTTCGTGTTGTGTCCGCTGCTGGTCCCTATTGGCCGCTGGATGATGGGTGTGAAGCGCAAGAAGTGGAAGGCGATGATCGAATGACCCCGCGACCCACTCGGTGCTCAGCCGGGGCAGACTGGTAACCCATGGCACTCGACAAGCGTTCTCGTCGGCTTGGCGTTCTCGCCACGGTCTCATTGATGCTGCTGGGCCTGCTCGGGTTCCGGCTGTGGATTCTGCAAGGGGTGGAGGCGCAGGCCTACCAGGAGCGAGTCGCTGCGGCCAAGCGACGCACCGTGCTCATTGCCCCCGAGCGTGGCCGCATCTTCGATGCCGATGGTCGTGTGCTGGCCGACAACAAGCGCATCCTCACGATTGCGGTCGACTGGTCGGTGATACGCCGCACGTCCAACCGGCTTGAGTTGTTCACCCGCTTGTCGGGGCCGTTGAAGGTGCCCGTCGACGACCTGATGCGTCGCTACGAGCCCTGTTATCCGGCCAAACCGGGTACGTGCGGCCGTGGCCAGTTGTTCGACACGTTGCTCCCATTGCCGTTGAAGGAAGACGTTCCGGAAGATGTCGTGGCCTTCATCATGGAGCGCAGCGAGGACTACCCCGGCGTCGATGTGGTCGAGCAGTACAAGCGGGTGTATCCGTACGCGCCACTGGCCTCGCACGTGGTCGGCTTCCTCGGCGCCATCACCGCCGAAACCGCCGACACCTACAAGGCCCAGGGCTACAAGCTCAACGAACGTGTGGGCCAGTTCGGCGTGGAGCTCAGCATGGAGCGCACCCTGCACGGCGAGTGGGGCAAGCGCGTGTTCGAGGTCGACGCGTCGGGTGCCATCGTGCGCGAGATCGAAGAGGAGTACCTGCCACCGCGCGCCGGGTTCGACATTCAGCTGAGTATCGATCTCGACATTCAGCAGTACGCCGAACAGGCGCTCGAGACCAAGCTCAAAGCACGTCGAGACCTACCGTTCGAGTACGGCGGCGGCTGCGACTGCGCCCCGCGCAACCCGCTCGACCGTGCCACCAACTTCCGCGACCGGTTGTACTTCAAGCTGCTGCCCGACGGCACAAAGGAGTTCTACCCCGAGTACGTCAACCACAAGGCACCAGCCGGTGCAGTGGTGGTGATGAACCACAACAACGGCCAAGTCATCGCCATGGCCAGTTACCCCACGTTCGACAACCGCTGGATGGAAGCCGGTATCAGTTCCGAGAAGTTCCAGCAGATCTTCCCCAGCAAGAACCCCGACGGAACCAACCTCGACCCCGACCTGTCGGTGCTGGTGAACCGCGCGGTCTCCGGCAACTACAACCTGGGTTCCACGATCAAGCCGTTCATCGCCTGGTCGGCGGTGCATGCAGGCATCGTGCGGCCGGGCGACATCTACTGGGACGAAGGCACCTACACGCTCATCGACAGCATCGCTCGCGGTTCCATCACCGAAGACGACTGCCAACACAAGGGCGGCCTCTACCGGTGCATCTTCAAGAACGCGTTCTGCGGCACCGGCCTGCCGTGCGGCTACGGGGAGGTCGACCTCGAAGACGCACTCGCGGTGTCGAGCGACGCCTACTTCTATCGCATCGGCGAGAAGTTCTATTGGGCTGGCAAAGACACCGGCACCAACGTCAATCTGTTGAAGGTCAACCTCGAGCGCTTCGGCTTCGGCAACAAGACCGGCATCCAACTCCCGTTCGAGTGGAGCGGCCGTATCCCCGACGACGAGGTGAAGGCGGCCCTGGTCGAGCGAGGCGTTCTGGCTGAGGGTGAGGCGCCACGTCTGTTGGTCGGCGACCAGGTGCAGGTCTCCATCGGGCAGGGGCTCATGGCGGCAACGCCGCTGCAAATTGCCGGCGCCTACGCCACGCTGGCCACAGGTGGCTTCCGGTTCCAGCCCACCATCATCAAGGCCATTCTCGAGCCGCTCACTCCCGACAAGGCACCCGCGGTGGCCGACATCGAGGCCGGCACCGTGGTGCTCAGCTTCGATCAGCCCAAGCTGGTCGACCAGTTGGAAGGCGACGGCGGGATGGACACCATCGTCGCCGGGTTGCGTCGGGTGATTCGTGGCCCGGGCACCTTTGCCGCAACCTCGGCCGATGGCATCAACCACTCCACCACGGGCGAGCGGCTCTTCGCCACGCTGCCCGACTCCATCGACATCGCCGGAAAGACTGGCACCGCGCAGGGTGCCGGCAACCTGCCATGGAACGACTCGTCGGCGTTCGGCGCGTTCGGGCTCACCCCGGAGGTGCCCTGGACCATCGTCGCCTATCTCGAGAAGTCGGGCTACGGCTCGAAGGCGGCAGCACCGGTCACCAAGTGTCTCTATCTTGCCCTGGCCGGTGTGATTCCCACCGACCCGGTATTGGTTGCCGATCAGCTCGACCTCAACAGCACCGTAGCAGCGCCGCCCAAGCAGCTCGCCGATCCCACGTGCCTCGGCGGGGTGGCCGGCGCAGGCCGAGGCTGAGCCATGCCCTGGCGCAGGCCCGACTCTGGGCTCGGCAACATCCACTCGTCGCCCAGTGCGCCGTCGCGAAACATCGACTGGGTGCTGATGTTGGCGATGGCGGCGCTCTCGGTGATCGGCCTAGCGGTCATCTACTCCGCCTCGCACAGCAAGTTTCCGTTGCGCAGCGACACCCCGTACGGCTTCTTCTTCGTCACCCGCCAGGAGCTCTTCCTGATCGGCGCCGTCATCGCCATGGTCGTGGTGATGTCGTTCGACTACGAGTGGTGGAAGGACCATGCACGGTTCCTCTATGGGGCGACGGTGATGCTCCTCACCCTGATCGCACTGATGAACCTGCTTGGCGTGCGAGGCGACGAGACGGTGCTGAGCTTCGACATCGGCCCCATCAACATCCAGCCCGCGGAGTTCGCCAAGTTCACGGTGCTGCTGGTGGCGGCTGCGTACTTGGCCGAAGACCGCAGCGACGAGTTGCCCTATCACCGCTTCATCGTCGGCCTGCTCATCGTCGGTGCACCGGTGGTGCTCATCATTCTGCAACCCGACCTCGGTACGTCGTCGGTCATCATCGCCATGGTGATGGGTCTGATGCTGGTGGCCGGCGCCAAGGTGCGGTACATCTTCATGATCTCTGCGCTCTCGGTGCTGACCGTGGTGGCCGCAGTGGCAGCTCGACTGGTGAACGAGTACCAGATCCAACGGTTCACGGTGTTCTTCAACCAGAACACCAACGACCCGGCCATGCGCGACCTCGTCTACCAGGGGCGCAATGCGATTCGCGCACTTGCCACCGGTGGCATCACCGGGAAAGGCTGGCTGCAGGGACCCATCACGAACGCACCGAAGGACATCCCGGTGCAGTGGGCCGACTTCCCGTTCTCGGCCATCGGCGAGCAATTCGGGTTGGTCGGTGGCGCAGTGGTGCTGGGGTTGTATGCGGTGATGCTGCTGCGCATCTGGCGTATCGCCCATCTGTCGCGCGACCTGCTGGGCACGTACCTGTGCGCCGGCGTCTTCACGATGCTGCTCTGGCAGGTGTTTCAGAACGTTGCCATGACCATCGGCGTGATGCCCATTACCGGCCTGCCCCTGCCGTTCATCTCGTATGGCGGCTCTGGCACAGTCACCTACTTTGCGCTCGTCGGGCTCGTGCAGAACGTGCACATGCGCCGCTACCGCTGATCACTGCGAGCGTGCCCAGGCGGTTTCCGGGAGGTCCGGGCGGGCGGCGCCTGTCTGGGCTAGACTCTCGCCCAGATGAGTTCTCTCTGGGCGCGGGTCGAACCGCTCCTGGCTCGGGTGCAAAAGCCCGCCCGCTACATCGGGTGCGAGGATGGCGCCATCACCCCCCGGCACGGTGCCGGGAAGGTTGCCTGGCTGCTCGCCTACCCCGACACCTATGAAGTTGGGCTGCCCAACCAGGGGCTGCAGATCCTCTACAACATTCTCAACGAGCGCGACGACGCAGTCGCCGAACGCACCTATGCCCCTTGGTCCGACCTGGAGGGTCTGATGCGTGCGCGGCGAGTGCCGTTGTTCAGCGTCGACACCCATCGGGCTGCGGGCGACTTCGATCTGTTGGCCTTCAACCTGTCGGCCGAGTTGGTGTACACCAACGTGCTCAACATGGTCGACCTCGCCGGGGCCCCGGTCCGCTCGGCCGAGCGCGACGAGACACACCCGCTGGTGGTCATCGGTGGTCACTGTGCCTTCAACCCAGAGCCCCTCGCCGACTATGTCGATCTGGTCGTGCTCGGTGAGGGCGAAGAAGTGATCGGCGACATCACCGAGGTCGTGCACCAGTGGAAGGCATCAGGTCGAACCCCTGGTAGCCGCACCGGGGTGCTGCGCGAACTGGCCAAGGTGCCGGGTGTGTACGTGCCTTCGATGTACGACGTCGAGTACGACGGGCAGCGTCTCCGGGCCGTCACGCCTCGCTACCCCGATGTTCCGGCCGTGGTTCACAAGCGCACCGTCGCCGACCTCGGCCTGTGGCCGTATCCGCGCCGGCAGTTGGTGCCGCTCACCGAAGTGGTGCACGACCGTTTGGCCGTGGAGGTGTTCCGCGGGTGTACGCGTGGGTGCCGCTTCTGCCAGGCGGGCATGATCACCCGACCCGTCCGCGAGCGCCCCGCCGAGCAGGTGCGAACGATGATCCTCAACGGTGTGCGCGACGGCGGGTACGACGAGGTGAGCCTCACCTCGCTCAGCACTGCCGACTACAGCGGCATCGAGCAACTCACGCAGGGGTTGAATCCCGCCGGTTGCGGTACGAGCGACCAACTCACCATCAGCCTGCCGTCGCTCCGTGTCGATGCGTTCACCGTTGGGCTGGCCGGCCAAGTGTCGGGCGGTCGGCGCAGCGGTCTCACCTTCGCCCCCGAAGCCGGGTCGTGGCGGCTCCGGCAGGTGATCAACAAGCTCATCAGCGAAGGCGATCTGTACGGCGCGGTCGAGTCTGCGTTCTCCCAGGGTTGGCACCGCACCAAGCTCTACTTCCTCACCGGCCTGCCTACCGAGGCCGACGACGACACCCTCGGCATCGTCGACCTCGCTCGCAACTGCGTGCGCATCGGCCGACAGCACACCAACCGCGCGAGCGTCACGGTGAGCCTCGGCGGGTTCGTGCCCAAACCGCACACCCCGTTCCAGTGGTTCGGCCAGAACACCACCGATGAGCTTCGTCGCAAGGTGCAGTTGGTGCGCGATGCGGCGCAGAAGGCCAAGGGCGTACAGGTGAAGTGGCACGACCCGTCCGCAACGCTGGCCGAAGGCATTGCATCACGTGGAGACCGTCGCATCGGTGCGGTGATGGAGCGCGTGTGGCGCGCTGGCGGCACCTTCCAGGAGTGGAGTGAGTTCTTCCGGCTCGGCCGGTGGGAAGACGCGATGGCCGCCGAAGGGCTGTCGATCGAGTGGTACGTACACCGCCATCGCGACGAGCACGAAGTGCTGCCCTGGGATCACCTCTCCGCGGGTCTGCACAAAGACTTCCTGTGGCAGGACTGGCAGGCTGCGCTGGCCGAACACGGCTTGGAAGATTGCCGCTGGACCCCGTGCTACGACTGCGGTGTCTGCACCGGCTACGGCATCGAGCACGTCGTGGCGTCGCCGGTTCCCCCAGCGGGGGGCAGCCAAGGTACGGGTCAAGACCTCAGTCGCGGCGGCGAGGTGCCGGTGGCGCTCGCCCCCCGCCCGCCACGCGACGCGGAGCCAACGGTGCAGGTGGGCGCTGGAGGGGCAACGACGTGAAGCTCCGAATTCGGCATACCAAGCTCGGCAAGGTTCGCTTCACGAGCCATCGCGATACGGCGCGTCACTGGGAACGAGCGGTGCGCAAGGCTGGTGTCCGCGTGTCCTACTCCGCCGGTTTCACACCCCGCCCGAAGCTGTCGTTCGGACTGGCGCTGCCCACAGGAGCCGAGAGCCTCGCCGAGTACCTCGACATGGAGTTGGAAGCCGACCAGGGCACTCCCGCCGAGATCGCCGCGCTGCTGGGCCCGGCGCTCCCCACCGGCTACGAGCTCGTCGAGTCGGCGGTTGTCGAAGGACGGAGCCACTCGCTGCAGGACGCAGTGGTGGCATGCACGTGGCAACTGCACGTTGCTGGTGTGTCGGCCGATGCGTTGGTCGATGCGGCCGAGCGGGTGGTGGCGGCAGCCAGTGTGCCGCTTGCTCGCGAACGCAAGGGGCAACGCAGTATCGACGACGTTCGCCCGGCAATCGAACGGCTCGTCACACTCGGGCCCGACTCGGCTGGTCGCCCCCGGCTCGAGGCCGACCTGTGCACGACCGGACGTGGGCTGCGGCCTTCCGAGCTGATGGAAGTGCTGTTTCCGGAGGCCGATGTACTCGACCTCACCGCGCGCCTCGTGCGCACTCACCAATGGATCGATGAAGACGGCACGCGCCGGGAACTGCTTCCCAGCGCTGCCGCAGGCCGCGCGTTCGCCGCGTACGCCTGAGGAAGGACGCTGTGAACATGGACAACACCGACTCGGTCGCCGAGGGCGCTGCGCCCGGCGCACCAACGACCCCTGGAGGCGACACCGCTGCCTCCACCCCCTCGCCCACGTCAGGGGTCGGCAGCAGCAGCACCGCTGCAGTCGACGGCGACGTTGGCGCCGACAGCGGCGAGTCGTTCGGCGACCCCAGTGTGAAGCCCGCGCCTCGCAAGCGTCGGCGTGGCTCGCGCGGTGGCCGCAACCGGAAGCGTCCCGCGGCAGGCGGCGCCGAGGGAGGCTCCGACGACGACACACTCGACGACGACGCACCTGACGACGACGCACCTGACGACGAC
>DMQJ01000175.1 GCA_003455715.1 Acidimicrobiaceae bacterium
GGAGTCGAGATCGTCGAACGTGAGCTCAGGGCCGCGTGGCACGCCGAGCCGCAGCCGGGCGCGCAGGATGGGCTCGCCCGCGGCCCGGCGTTCCATGAGCTCGAACTCGCGCGCCAGATGGGTGAGCGAGTCGGCCAGCTCAACCGGAGCGACGAACTGGGAGGTGCCGGAACTGAGTGCCCGGGTGAGCAGCCGTACGGCCCGAGCGTTGAGCGCACGAGTATCGGTGAGGAAGGTGTGCCAACCCGCAGCGGCGAGCGTGGTGCGGGTGAGTTGGTCGACCACTGCACGCAGGATGTCGGCCGGGTCGGTGCGACCACCGGCTGCCACCACCGGCGGCATGGCAGCGAGCAGGCCCGCTTGTGCGGCCTCCACATCGCTGGCCAGTGGCGCCCACGTGGCCTGCCAGGTGGTAGGCCCCAACCGTTGGAGCACGGGCAGCACCCTCCGCCGACGCACCAACACCTCAGCGTGCGTGTAGACAGCGCCGAACCAGGCCACCGACGGGCTGGCCTCGGAATGCAACACGTCGAGTTCGCCCAACGACGTGAGCGTGGCGGCCGACAGCCGCTGGGCGAGCACCGTGGTGGGCCCGGAGGGCAGGTGCAGGCGCACCACCCGCGGCGACGCCGGAGCGCCCGATGGCGTGCGCTCGGCACCGAGCGGCAGATGGGTGCCGTACATGCCGCGCCCCGGTTGCCATGCGACCGCGTTGCCCTCCACCCAACTGAGCTGTAGCCCAGGAAGATCGGTGAAGGCGGCCATCCCGTGGATGGTATCGACAGGGTGCGCGGCAGTAACCCGGGCGCCTTACGACTCGGGTTTTCCCCACACCTCTTGCACCTTGGCGTACACGCCCTGGTCGAAGCTGAACTCCACCATGTTGCCGTCGGGGTCGGTGAGCGCGCAGATGTAGCCCACGGGCGGCGGCACCCACTGTGGCTCCCAGGCGAGGCATCCGTCGGCCCGTCCCATCTCGGCCACGGCGTCGACGGCTTCCTTCGTGGGCAGTTCGATACCGAGGTGGGCGAACGGCGCGAGCACCGGCTGCGGCCCGTTCGGCCGGTCGCGGTGGAAGCTCACGAGCACGACGATGAACGGCGTGTCGACCATGTCGGGTTGCCCCATCCACGCCCCGTAACCGAACTCGTCCTCTCGCCGGTCGAGCAGGCGCAGCGGGGTGAACCGTTCGTACCAGGCGATGGTGCGGTCCATGTCGCAGCACGGCAGCGCCACGTGGGTGAACCGGGCGACAGGAGGTCGATGGCTCATGGCGGCAAAGGTAGCCTCAGGGAAAGGGGGGCAAAAGTGAACACCGCGGCTGAGCTCCGTCGGCTACTACTTGAGCGAGGTCCGCGTCATGCTGGTGAGGAGGAGACGTGGAGGCGGTGGATGCACTGATGGTCGAGAAGTCAGTAGCAGTGGTCTTCTTGTGCATTTGGTTCGTTCTGGTGACGTCTCGGAAGCTGATTGCCGGGTCGATCAATGCCTGGGAGCGTAGGCTGGGCTTTGCCCCCTCGGCGATACCCAGAAGGACAGTGTGGTTGGTCCGTGTTGTGGGGATATGTGTGTTCGTTCTTTGTCTCTATAGCCTGCTGATCGTCGCTTGATATGCGGGACCATTTCAGGGACTACGTGTGGGGGGCTGTGTGGGAGTAGCGGATGGAAAGAGCACCAAGGTGCGGCCTCACTGGCGGAGGTCACTCCCTCGTCTTGGGCTTTTGTTGATCCCACTGGTGGGGGTGGTCGCTCTCCCTGAGGTGGGTTGGGGCGCCAGAGCGGTGGGTCTGCTTGGACTGTCTATATGGATCGTTCTCGTCATGGATCTTGTTGTCTTTGAGGTGTCGTTCAACGGGGACAGCATCCGTATTCGAAGGTTGTTTGGTTCAGTTGAGTTGTCACGAGCGAGTTGGAAGGTACTCGGAACGGAGGAGATATATGGTTCGCAGAATATTGTCCTCTCCGAGCTTGGCACCGGTTCACGGCGCAGAATTCCGCTGTACTTCCTAGACGAAGCTGGGCGAGACGCTGTAGCAGAAGGACTCAAACGCTGGCGCGGGTGAGCCGAGTACCGTCGTTCAACAGTTCGAATTCGTGCTGGAGAACCGTAGAGCGCGCTCGGTCGGTCGGCGAGGATCTCTGACGTTACGTGGTTTGTGAAGGGTTCGACGCTGCGACGGGATGCACGGCGTTCAGTGACTTCCAGGTTTGGCTGGTAGTTCGCCTAGGTGGAAGCTCACGAGCACGACGATGAACGGCGTGGGTCAACGTGGTCGTTGCGCCAGGCCGCCCACCGTTGGCCGAGTGTGTCGAGGCCGTGGTCGTCGGCCCCGCTCCCGGCGTCTCTCCAGGCTCGGGTTGGCCCCTTGCGCTGGTGTGCCAGGATGACCACCATGAATGCGGAGGACGATGACCTGGCAGCAGGCGACGACCTTGGAGACCCCAACGAACGCAGGTCTCAATGGCAGGATGTCCTCACGGCATTCCGGGCTCCAACGATTCCCATCGTCGAGCCGTGGTCCATCTCGATCGCGACGCTCATCGGCTCCGCCTACAAGGTGCCATCGATCGCGTCGAAGGCGCTCGCTCAGCTCGACCGCGTCGGTGCCCTTCGTCTGACGAGTGAGGCCATCACGTTCGACACCGATGATGTCGAGTGGAACAAGCTCTCCACCGTCAGATGCAGGCCTGCCGGGGAGGTGCTGGCTGACTCAGCAGTACGTCGCGAGATCGACAGCGTCCGAAAGGTTCTCCCGCCGATACCTGGTCGCAAGTGGGTGGTGAATCGGCTCGCGGATGGAGTCAGCCAAGTCGCCACGATTGCCCTTGAACGGGTGGGAGGGCTGAACTCACGGCGAGCGATCGCAACGGAACTCGAGTATCGCGGTGGGTTGGGCCGTCGACGCAGCACGGAGAGCGGGGTTGTCGTCTCAGCGCTGCTCGCTGTCGTTCCCGATCTGAACGATGTCGTCCTCAGGATGGCTCAACAACACGGAGCCCGGATCGAGGGCTACTCGTAAGTCAGCCAGCAGTCGCTCGATGGCTGCGGCGACACCTTCCTCGCTGTTCGGCCCGGTCACTTCGTCGGCGGCTTGCTTCACCAGCGGGTGGGCGTTCTCCACGGCGATGCGCCGCCCCGCCAGTTGAAACATCGGCAGGTCGTTCACCTCATCGCCGAACACCAGCACATCGGCGGGGTCGATGCCGAGATGCGTGCACAGCCAGGCCAACCCGACGCCCTTGTCGGCGCCTGCCGGTGCCAGTTCGACGGCGTCGGCGCCCATGTGGTTGGCCGTCATGCCGGGGCCGATCACCGCGGGCAGCTGCTCCAGCAGGTCGTGGGCAGTGAGTTCGGGGTGGAAGGCGAGCAGCTTGATGGTGACCGTGGCCCCGTCGTGGCCCACCAGAGCATCGGCCTGCGACTCGTTGCCGGGCGAGTACTGCACCGGCATCCGTTCGTGAAAGCCGGGCTCGCTCGTGAACCCACGGTCGGTGGCCAGGGCGAAGCCGAAGCGGGGGTCGTGCGCCCGCATCGCTCGCACGGTGTCGGCTGCGAGGTCGGCGCTGAAGGTGATGCTGTGCAGCACGTCGCCATCGGGCAACGTGCAAATGAGCGTGCCGTTGGCCATCACCCCGTAGTGCACACCGCGGCCTGCGGCGGCCACCTCGTGCACCGCCACCATCGGCGGCCTGCCGGTGGCGAACACGACGGTGATGCCTGCGTCGGCCGCGGCCTA
>DMQJ01000537.1:0-167 GCA_003455715.1 Acidimicrobiaceae bacterium
GAAGCCAAAGAAGGTGCCGCGCTTGGTGTCCTTGGCGGTGTCGGTGAGCTTGCTCGGGCCCTCCAACTGGAAGAAGGCCACCAACTCCGTGACGAACACCAAGGGCTCGGCGGCTCGTGAGTAGCGGCCGAGCGCCCCCATCAATGTGGCGCGTGGATGGATGTACT
>DMQJ01000537.1:510-1667 GCA_003455715.1 Acidimicrobiaceae bacterium
TGGCCTCGTCGTTCAGGTCGCCGGTGAGTAGGTAGCTGAACCCGCCGTACACCACGCGCAGCACGATCGAGTGGCCGTTGATGGTGTGCGAGGCCGATGTCCCCGAGAAGCCGACGGGCGACGTGTCGAGCACTTCGTGGCTCAGCCGCGGCCCTTTCGGTGGCTCACCGAGGAAGCGCAGCGCCGGCTTTCCCGCCACGGTATGGGTGATCGGGCCGAGCACCTCGATGCGGAGATCCTGCTCGTTGATCCAGTCGAAGGCGGTCGTATCCCCATACTCCAGGCGCCGAAACTCGATCGGTGCCCGCTGGCTCCACGCGGCCAGCGTCTCCTTCCACTTGACGAACTCGCGGTTCATGTCGGCGTCGTCCACTGCCAGCAGGTCGCTCTCCAAGCCCGTGAGGAACAGGCCGTCGGCTGTGGTGGTCGTGGGGCCGAGCAGCTCCTTGTCGGTCACCCGCTTGCCGTTGCGGGTCGACGGCCGCTTCACCAGACCGTTGTGGAAGACCCGCTTTGTTGCCGCGAACAGGCGCTTGCGTGGCTCACTGTTCGACTCGGAGTCGAGGATCTTCGGCAAACCGGAGAAGTGGTCGGCATCGCCATGGGTGACGACGATGCAGTCGAACACCTTCGGTTTGGCGGCCGTCGTCTTGCGGAACCGGCCCGCGAGGTAGCGAGCGAACAGCTGGTTCTCGCCGCCATCGACGAGGATGGTCTTGCCCTTCGGTGTTTCGATGACCGCGGCGTCACCTTGCTGTACGTCGATGAAGTTGACCCGCAGCACCTTGTTCTGCGATCTGGGGATGACCACGTCGCTGGGCGCGACCCCGGACGACGCGGGCGGCACGATGTATCCGGTGACCTCCTCGTTGAGCACCGAGCCGTCCGGAAGCGTGACTGAGCGTGTGCACTTCACGCCAAGGTGGGTCGGCGTTCGCTCCGTCACGTCGACGCTGTCGCCCCATGCCAACGTGCGCAGAATCTCGCCGCGCTTGCGGTCTGGCTGGTCCCACACGTCGGCGAGGTCCACGTTGAGTACGCACTTCTCGGTCGCCATTTCGGTCTCCTCCCGGCTGCCGGTGCAAGGACATCGTCGCGCACCCGGCCGCGGCTTCGTGCCGGAGCGCCTTGCGGCGCTCAGCGGCTGAGGGGGAAGC
>DMQJ01000537.1:1887-2472 GCA_003455715.1 Acidimicrobiaceae bacterium
GCGCTCAGCGGCTGAGGGGGAAGCCGGCGACGAGCACTCGGTAGCGGATGGCGTTCGGGTCGTCGTCGGACTGCTCAGTGAGGAGTTCCTTCACGAGCGACTGCATCCGCTCGACGAACTGATTGCGCCGCTCGGGCGACAAGGAGAGCTCCACAAGCGCCAAGCCCCCCGAGTGTTGCAAGGTCTCGGGGTCGATCGCTCCGGTCTCCACCTCGTGACGCAACTCCGCCTTGGCAACGTCGAACAGTACGCCGAGGGCCTGACCGACGGCCACAGGCGGCTTCCCCGCTATGGCATCGCGATCCACCCGCACTGAGCGGGCGGTTGCTTGGTAGCGGCGTTCGGTCTTGGCGCCCGAGCGGCGCGTGGCCACCACGGCGATGAGCCCGATCTCTTCCAGGCGGTTGAGGTGGTGGTACAGGCGTGTCACCGGTACCGCCAGGGCATCGGCCAACTCGGCGGCCGAGTGTGGGTGCCTCAGGCGGTGGAGGAGTTGGCTGCGCACGGGGTGGGTGAGTTCGTCGACCAGTGCAAGGTCGTGCAACACCAACTCGTCGATCGGTTCGGGGGCGTCGGCGACGGGAG
>DMQJ01000537.1:2657-3939 GCA_003455715.1 Acidimicrobiaceae bacterium
GTTCGGGGGCGTCGGCGACGGGAGTCCAGTCGGTCACACCGCCAGCCTATATTCAAAGCACTTGAACTATCATGTTCAATCTGTTTGAATATGCGTCATGACGACCTCTCTCGGACCGGGGTTCTGGCGTATCTGGGCAACGCAGACCCTCTCCATCATCGGCTCGACGGTGTCGGGCATCGGCGTGGCCGTGCACGTCTACGTGACCACGGGCGATGCCCGCTGGCTCGGCTACCTCACCGCTGTAGCGGCGGCGCCAGCGGTTCTCGTGTCGCCGTTCCTGCGCCGCCTCGACCGTGTGCCGCGCCGCTCAGCGCTGATCGCTGGCGACTGCCTGGCCGTCACCGGGCCACTGGCCGCACTGCTGCTCGTCTGGCTCGGGCAGCTCGAGTTGTGGCACCTGGTGGTGGCCTCGGCGGCCACCGGTGTGGGGAACGCCGTGCAATCGCCCGCGCTCAGCGCTGCCGTCCCGGCCGTACTCGGGAACACTCACCCGCAGACGCTGGCGAAGGCCAACAGCCTGTTCCAACTCGGCCCGGCCGCCGGCATCGTGCTCGGACCGGCCATTGCTGCGCCCCTCGTCGCGTGGCAGGGGCTCTCCGCTGTGCTCCTGCTCGACGTGGTCACCTTCGCCGTCGCCATGGCGGCCACCGTTGCGACTCCGTTCGCCGACCTACCGACCGAGTCGAGTGGCACCGGCACCGGCGCCAACGCCGGTACCGTCACCGACGATGGTTCGTGGCGAGTGGCGCTGCGCTGGCTGCGCACCGACGGCCGTGCCCTGGTGGTGCTACTGGTGGCGATCGGGGTGGTCAACCTGTGCCTCGCGTTCTTCAACGTGTCGATCCTCGCCGTGTCACTCGACGTCGGGGGCGTGTCGTGGGCCGGTCTTCCCATCGCCCTGGGTGGGTTGGCGATGGTGGCGGCCAGCCTCGCCGCGCCACTCCTGGGTCTCGCCAGGCGGCCCGTGCGGGTGGCCGCGGCCTCACTTGGGCTCACGGCCCTCGGCTGCGTGCTGGCTGCATCGCGGCCATCGCTGCTGGTGGTTACCCTCGGCGTGATGGTGGCGCTCGCCCCGATGGCGGTCGTCAACGGCGGCATCGCCACGCTCTTCCACACGGCAGTGCCCACCAGCATGCACGGTCGAGTCTTCGCGCTGCGCAGCACCATCGGCCGCTCACTCGACCCCATCGGGGCGGCACTCGCCGGCGTCGTGGTGGCGCAGGTGGCTGGCCCGGCCATGGCACCAGGCGGCGCGCTGGCCGGCTCGATGGGCAGGCTG
>DMQJ01000331.1:0-254 GCA_003455715.1 Acidimicrobiaceae bacterium
GCCAGCGGCTGGCGGCGGCATGGACGGGGGAGCGGCTGATGGGGTGGCTCGGGCAACGCAGGGCGCACCCGTCGATCGGGAAGCTGTGGCGCACTCGCCAGGGACGTTTCGCCGCCGACGTTGCGGCGGCCCTGCAGTTCCCCGGCGGCGTGGCGTGGGAGGCCGACGACGTGACGGCCGACTACTGGCAGTACCACGTGCTCAACTGCCGCGGCATGTCGCTGGGCGGTGGTACCGACGAGATCCAGCGCAAC
>DMQJ01000331.1:445-2559 GCA_003455715.1 Acidimicrobiaceae bacterium
GTACCGACGAGATCCAGCGCAACACCCTGGGGGAGCGGGCCCTCGGCCTGCCGAAGGAGCCCGCCACCGACTCCGACACCCCATACCGCGACCTGCTGCGCAACGTGTGAGAGATACGGGGCACGACCCCGACGACAGTGCATCGCCCTGGCACAATGCCACCGTGCATCGTTACCTTCTTGCTGCCGCCCTGCTCGTCTCCGCTGCCGCCTGTTCGTCCGACGACGACAGCGCCGGTACGCCCACGTCCGACGCTGTCACCACCCAGCCGGCCGTCACCGAGCCGCCCGCAACGGAGCCACCGGTCACGGATCCTCCCGCCACCGACCCGCCGGCCACCGACCCGGTGATCGAGTTCTCCGCGATCGGTGAGGGGCCGTACCAGGTGGGCGTCACCACCATCACCGTCAACGATGCTGCCCGCAATCGCCCGCTCACCGTCGACGTGTGGTTCCCGCTCGCCGAGGGCACGTCGGGCAACCCCCACCAGTACACCCTTCTTCCCGGTGTCTACTACGAGTCGCCGTTCGCCATCTCGGCCGATGCAACCGCGCTCGCTACCGACGGGCCGTTCCCGCTGGTGGTGTACTCGCACGGGTCGGGTGGCCTGCGCTACATCCACTCGAGCTACACCGAAGCCATCGCCAGCTACGGCTACATCGTGGTGGCGCCCGACCACACCGGCAACACCGCCGTCGATCGCCTGGCCGGTGCGGAGGCCGACTTCGAGGTGACGGCACTCAACCGGCCCAACGACGTCAAGGCTGTCATCGACGCGATGCTCGACCCGGCCCGCCCGGAGACCGCCGGTTTCGTACCTTCGGTCGACCCCGAGCGCATCGCCGTCACGGGTCACTCGTTCGGTGGCTTCACCACGTACGCGATGGCGTCGGGCTACAGCAACAGCCTCGGTACGTTCGATGCCGATCCGCGCGTCGACGCCATCATTCCGCTCGCGCCGGCTACCGGCGACGGCACACGCTTGCTCACCGACGCCGACTTGGCCAAGGTCACCGTTCCCGCGCTGGTGATGGTGGGCACCAACGACCAGACCACACCGGTCGACCCCAACGTCACCCGAGCGTGGGAGCTCACCGCCTCAAGCCCGCACATTCGCGTGGAGTTCGTCGACGGCCAGCACCAGACCTTCACCGATCTGTGTGAGTATCAGGAGTTCCTGCCCACCCTCTCCGACGTGCCGCAGGTGGTGATCGACACCATCACCGCCTATGGCGAGGAGGGCTGTTCGCCGGGCGACATGCCCACCGACCGCGCAGCCGAACTCACCAACACGTTCGCCGTGCAGTTCCTCGAGTCGGTGTTCCGCGGTGGGCCGGCCATCGACCCGGTCACCGAGTTCCCCGACGACGTGGTGGTGATGATCAAGCCGTGATCGGTTGCACGCTGACGGGGATGCCCGTCATGTGCGCCTGGCTCGACAGCGGTTCGTAGCTGCCGGGGCCAACCGGAAGCAGCGCGTTGGGGTTGGCGCCCGGCGCTGCCGCGGCCACCTTCAGCCGAGGGCTGGCCGCGTGCCCCCATCCGTGCACCATCGACACCACCCCGGGCATCAGGTCGTCGACCACCTCGACGGTGGCCTCCACTTCGCCGTGCTGGCTGGCCACCCTGGCCGTGGCTCCGTCGGTTACCCCGAGGCGCTCGGCGTCAGCGGGGTGCATGCGCAACGGGTTGGTGGTGCGCCCGCCCTTCTTCATGCGGGGCAGGTTGGCGAACCAACTGTTGTGCATCCAGGGGTCGCGCTGATGGATGAGCAGCAGTTCGTCGGCGGGCCGAGCAGTGGCCTCGGCGAACAGTGAGTGGCAGCGTTCGATGGCCTCGGTGAACACAGGCGGGCAGCAGTCCACCCGTCCGTCGGAGGTGTGCACCTGACGGTCGTAGAACGAGCCGGGCTCCGGGGCCGGCAACACCGCCACCTCGCCTGCCTGCAGCGCAGCGAACGACACATCGCCGCCGCGCTCCACCATGTGCCGCCACTTGCTCCACGGGTCGGGCTCGTCACCCGCCGACTCGTCGAGGCCGTCGAACAGCGACGGCCTCCCCATCTCCTGCAGCAATCGATGGGCGATCCACCACTCCGGCTTGCGGTCGGCTTT
>DMQJ01000331.1:2856-7522 GCA_003455715.1 Acidimicrobiaceae bacterium
GGGCGAACTCGCTGGTGGCGCTCGGGTAAATGTCGATCACCACCAGCAGTTCCAGCTGCTCGAATGCCTTGCGCAGCCGGTCTTCCCCGGCGATCGATAGCAGCGGATTGCCGGCCACCACGATCATCGCCTTCAGCGGCTGTTCGCTGTCGAGGATGGCGTGCGACATGAGCGTGCCGGGCAGCGACCCCCGGCGCAGACGACCGAACTCGGTGTCGGTGTACGCGCGGTCGGGGTCGCCGGCGCCGGCCTTGGCATTGGGATAGAAGCCGTCGCTCTTCAAGTTGCCGCCTTCGGCGTCGAGGCGGCCGGTGACGAACGGCAGCATGTGCACGAGCCAGTAGGCGAGTGTGCCTTGGCGACCCATGTTGATGCCGGTGGATGCGTGCACCGATGCTCGGGGTGTGGCCACCCACGCCGCCGCCAACTCCTTCACCGTGGAGGCAGGCACGCCGGTGACGGCTTCGGTGGCGCTCGCCGGGTAGTGGCCGATGAACTCGCGCAGCTCGGCGACGCGGGTGCCGTGGGCGCGCAGCACCCGCTCGTCGAAACCGCCGAGGCAGTCGATCTCGTGCAGCAGCGAGGCGAGGAACCATACGTCGGTGTCGGGGCGAATCTGGAGCGTGTCGCCCACACCACGATCGGGGGTTTCGATACGGCGTGGGTTCACGAACACCAGGCGGGCACCTCGCCCGGCTGCCCGGCGCATTTCGCCGAGCACGTTGGGCACGGAGTAGAACGACGCCTGCGACGCCCGGGGGTTCTCGCCGATGATGAGGCACAGGTCGGTGTTGGCCAGGTCGGGGATGGGGTGCACCAGCGACGAGCCGAACACGGCCTCGCTGGCCACGAACTTGTTGGCGCAATCCTGCGTGCCGGATGAGAAGCTGCGCTGCACGCCGAGCGTTCGTAGCAGCGTGGTGGTGTGCAACTGCCCCAGGGCATTGAACGCGGTGGGGTTGCCCACGTAGGCGCCCACCGAGCCGCTGCCGTGCGTGTCGATGATGGCCTGTAGGCGCTGTGCAGTGGTGCGCAGAGCATCGTCCCATGTGGTGGTGGTCCACGTGCCGTCGGCCGCCCGCAACATGGGGTGATCGAGCCGATCGGGGTCGTGGTGAAGGTCGACCGCCGCCAACCCCTTGTGACACGCAAAGCCCTGGGTGACCGGATGGTCGCGGTCGGGGGTGAGTTTGGCGAGGCGGCCCAGTTCCACATGAGCCACCAGCCCACAGCTCGGTTCGCAGATGCGGCAGAAGGTGCGCACGGTCTCCATGGCGGGAGTGTTGCACAGCACTTCGGCGCAGAAATGACCGAGCGGTCGCACAGGCCGACCCCTACCCTGTGCGCCCATGTCGTCGTCGGTGGGCTTCCGTTCGTTCAGCCCGCCACTGCGCCGGTTCCTTCTGGCCACCGTCGTCAACATGATCGGCTCGGCAGCCCTGTTCGGGTTCGTGCTCATCTACTTCCACGAGGTGCGGGGGTTGTCCACCGCCCAAGCTGGCTTCGCCGTGGGCACGATGAGCTTCACCATGGTGGTGCTCACGCCCGTGGCCGGGTGGCTCAGTGATCACTTCGGGGCGAGGCGAGTGCTGGCGCTGGGCTGTCTCATCTCGATCGTTGCGGGCGTGCTCTACGCGTTCGTCGACTCGTTCCTGTGGGCCGTCGGTGTCTCGATGCTGCTCGGGGTGAGCAATGCGTTGTGGTTTCCGTCGCAGTCGGCGCTGATGGCACTCATCGTCACGCCGGAGGAACGTCCGCGGCTGATGGCCTGGCAACGCGCGGCACTGAACCTCGGTGCAGCGCTCGGGGGTGTGCTCGGCGGCCTGCTTGTCCACTCGGAGACGTTGACCTCGTACCGGGTTCTGTTCGCAGTCAACGTCGCGACCTACGTGGTGTTCCTGGCTGTACTCCCCGGTCTCCCGTCGGGCAAGGTCTCGCATGCCGACCATCCCGCCCACGATGGTTTCCGCGACGTGCTGCGCGACCGCTTCTACGTCAGGCTGCTCGTCACCGACGTCGCCATCGCGCTCGGCTTCGGGTTCCTGTGGTCGTTCATGCCGGCGTATGCATCTCAGTTGGGTGTCTCCAAAGGCGTCATCGGTGTGCTCTTCGCGTTCGGTGCCGCGAGCGTGGTGCTCACCCAGATCCCCACGCTGCGGTGGGTGCGCGGTGGTCAGCGAATGCGGTGGTTGGCGATCATGAACCTGTGGTTCGCCGGGGCGTTCGCAGTGATGTTGCTCACCCCGCACGTCGCGCTGTGGGTCGCGGTGGGAGCGATGGGGGTTGCGCAGATGATGGGGGGTTTCGGTGAAGCCGTGTTGGGCGCTGTGCGTCATCCGCTGACGGCCGACCTCGCGCCGCCGGCCCTCACTGGTCGCTACTTCGGGCTGTCGACGATGGTGTTCCAGGCGTGCATGGGGCTGGCCAACACGCTCGGCGGCACGCTGATGGGCGTTTCGCTCAGCGCCGTGTGGGCGCTTCCGCTGCTGGTGTCGGTGCTCGGTGTCGCGGGCTCGCTTGCCCTTCGGCAGCGCATTCCTGCGGCGGTGGCAATCACGCCGTCGTGACGCCGCCGCGGCCGGGGGTTACACCGAGCCGGCGAAGCGTTCCACGTCGGGCCGATGACCGGCCACCACGATGAGGTCGGTGGCACCCAGCTTCGACTCGGCGGTCGCGTAGGTGAACGCCGCCCCGGCATGCTTGATGGCGACCACGGTGACGCCGTAGGTGGCGCGCAGTTGGGCTTCGCCGAGCGACTTGCCCACGGCGGCGGCCGGTACACCGGTTTCGACGATCACGAAGTCGTCGTCGATCTGCACGTACTCGAGCATGCGGCCCGACAGCAGGTGAGCAACTCGCTCGCCCATGGCGGCCTCTGGGAAGACCACATGGTGCGCGCCGACACGCTCGAGGATGCGGCCGTGGGGTGCGGTGATGGCCTTGGCCCAGATGTTGTCGATGCCGAGGTCGACCAGGCATGAGGTGGTGAGCACGCTCGACTCCACATCGGAGCCGATGCACACCACTGCGGTGGTGACCTCTGCGGCGCCGATCTGTTGCAGCGCCCGCGGGTCGGTGGTGTCGCACTGCACCACATGGGGGAGCACCCCGGAGTACTGCTGCACGCGGGCCATGTCGAAGTCGACGGCGAGGACGTCGAAGTCCATCGCCACGAGCGACTCGGCGACGGCGCTGCCGAAGCGACCGAGGCCGACGACGAGAATTTCCCCTTCATGCGCCTGGCGCGTGAACTGGAGTGGGAAGCGGTGATGTTCAGCCAAGGATGGGACGCTCCTCCGGGTAGCGGAAGTGCCGGGGCTGCTCGCGACTGACGAGCGCCGAGGCAAAGGTAGTGGGGCCCACACGTCCGGCGAGCATCACGGCGATGAGCACGAACTGGGCTGTCCATTCGAACGAGCCGGTGATGCCGGTGGAGAGGCCGACCGTGCCGAAGGCCGACACAGTCTCGAATGCAGCCTGTGTGAGCTCCACGGGGGCAATGGTGACCAGCAGCAGCACTGACGCAACGATGGAGCCGATGGCAAGGGCGACGATCGAGAGGGCTTGACGGATGGCTGCGTCGGGAATGCGGCGGCGGAAGACGGTGGGCTCGCCGCTGCCGCGAACCTCGCCCCAGACGGCGAAGCCGACCACTGCGAACGTAGTGACCTTGATGCCGCCTGCCGTGGAGGCAGCACCTGCACCGATGAACATCAGCACGATCATGACCAGCAGGGTGCTGGATCGGAGCCCTCCGATGTCGACCGTGTTGAACCCCGCTGTTCGCGGGGTGATGCCCTGGAACCATCCTGCGAGCAGCCGGTCGCCGACCGGGAGTCGGCCCAGCGTGCGGTCGTTGCTCCACTCGAAGACCGTCACGACGAGCGGCCCGGCAACGACGAGGGCGGCGGTGGCGAGGAGTGTGATCTTGGTGTGCAACGACCATCGGCGAGCGCGGCGCTCGCGGCGGAGTTCGAGCAAGACTGGGAACCCGATGCCGCCGATGATGATCGCAAACGTGACGGTGAGCACCACGATCGGGTCGCCCACGAAGCGAGACAGGTTGTCGTCGTAGAGCGACATCCCGGCGTTGTTCCACGAGGCGATGGAGTGGAAGATGCCCGACCAGATGGCGCTCGGCAGCCGCTCGTACCCGCCGGCCCACAGCCGGAGGGTGAGGATGACAGCCACAACACCTTCGATGAGCACCGTGGCGATGGCGATGGTGCGCGCGAGGCCCTTCACCTCGCCCGGAGTGAGCGCACCGATCTCCGCCTGGGCCACCATTCGCTGCCGGATACCGAGCTTCTGCGACGTGATGAGCACCAACACTGCACCGGCGGTCATGATGCCGAAGCCGCCGATCTGCATGAGCAGCATCAGCACCAGCTCGCCGAACGGCGACCAATCGGACGCAGCCACATTGGTGAGGCCGGTGACCGACACCGCCGACGTGGCGGTGAAGAGGCAGCGAACGATGCCAGGGTGCGCCGCGCTGTCGCCGTGGGAGATGGGTAGCCACAGCAGCCCCGCACCGGCGAGGATGAGCACCACGAACCCGCCGACGACGAGCTGTGTGGGGTGCCAGTTGCGAAGCGGAAAAACTCGCATTGGAGCGGGTGACGGGAATCGAACCCGCATAGCCAGCTTGGAAGGCTGGAGCTCT
>DMQJ01000076.1:0-184 GCA_003455715.1 Acidimicrobiaceae bacterium
CACCTCGGTGACTGTCGGCGGCTGGACTTCGAGCCCGCGGGTCGACACGCTCGGGTCGATGGTGATCGGGGCGTCGTTGACGTCGAAGAAGTAGTTGTCGACGGCTTCGAGCCTGATCCGCGCCGTCGAGGTCGCGACGTTCGGGATCACCACCTCGGCCGAGCCGTCGTTGGGGGTGTTGGCG
>DMQJ01000076.1:372-3220 GCA_003455715.1 Acidimicrobiaceae bacterium
GTTGGCGGCGAGCACCTCACCCCAGCTCTGACCACCATCGGTCGACATCGTGATCTTCACGTTCGGCGCCAGCGCGGGCTTGTCGGTGCCGTTGACGGCCCAGGTGATGGTCTGGGTGCTGCCCCCCTCGTACGTCGTGGCCGCGGCCTGGCTGGTCACCAGGAACGGGCCGGCGGTCGGGTCGAGGGTGAGCTTCACGTCGTCGTACGACGTGCCGCCGCCGCTCGGGTACAGGTCGCGCGCGGTGAGCCGGAAGTTCAGTGCCGGCGGAGAGGCGTTGCCCGCCGTCACGTCGCCGACGTAGTCGGCGGTGGGCAGGAACTCGGCGTAGCAGTCGAGTACGTCGCCCGCAGGCAACCTGCCGTTCGGGTTGCCGACGGCCGGGCAACGACCGCTGGCAGCGTTGGTTGCCCCACGCAGCACCTGCGCCAGATCCGGGAACGTGCGTGTCGGGCTCGCGTCGGCATGGTGGTGACCCTGGGCGTGGAAGACGGTGTTGTTCGCAACCGTGGCTGTCGTGGCGAACTGTGGGAACAACGGGCCGCTGAGCTTGGTATTGGATTGAAGCGCGGTGCCGCCAGCGGCGGCTCGGTCGTCCTGCTCCCAGGTGTAGACGAGGGCGTCGCCGTCGGCGTCCTCCCCTGAGCCGGTGAGCGCGAACGGCGTCCGGACCGGGATCGTCTTCGCCGATGGCGCGGTCACGGAGGGGCTACGGTTGCTGGTCGCGGTGCCCGTGCTGCCACCAATCCCGTGCGAGCCGCCCTGCACCACCGTGCCCGCGTACCCTGCGACGCCCACAGCGTCCGCTACCGCGGGCGTCCTCACGTCACGGCCGGCGAGTGTCCCGCCGTAGCTGACCTGGAAGCCGTTGTCGTTCCACGTGGCCGCGTCGAAGAACGGAGTCACGGAGATCGTGCCACCGATGGCAGCCTGGATGGCGGCCTTCACGCCGGCCGCGGTGTAGGCGTAGCTGACGCCTGGAACGTCGGTGGCGCCGGTGATCGGAAGCGTCGACGTGCCGTCGTAGTCCAATCGGAACGACGAGGCCGATCCGCGACCCGTGAGTGCCACCTCCTGCACCTCTACGGTGTTGGCAACTGTCAGGTTCACGAGGGCGTTGATCTCGGCCTGGCTCCGAGCCGCGAAGTAGGGATCGGGGTCGCTCTGCAGCGTGTCACCCTCGCACCCTCCGGCGTAGGACATGATCGACGTGCCGCCTCCCGGCTCGACCGATGTGGCGTCGTTGCGCCACGGTCCACACGGACCGGCCGACGCGAACGAGTGGTTGGCACCGAACTGGTGGCCCAACTCGTGCGCGAGGAACCCGAGCGCCATGTAGTCGCCAACCGGGGAGAGGACGCTGCTGCAGCCCATGGCCTTGTCGCGGCCACCCACCACGCCGATTGCGGCGACGCCACCGCCATCCATTCCGCCCACCAGGTGGCCGACATCGAAGTTGTCAGCGCCTGCCAACAGCCCGAGCACGTGCCGCTGCCGGAGTAGCAGGCTGCCCTGGCAGCCGTCGCCAAGTTGGTCGCTGGTGAAGCACGGCGCCGTCCCGCACGGCCCGTTTGCGCCCGTCGCCTTGGCCGTGGTGTTGAGGTTGAGCTTGTCCGTGCCGTCGATCAGCAGCAGCTTGATGGCGAGGTCGTCGTTGAAGATCTCGTTGACCCGGTTCACCAGGGTGACCTTGGCCGCCAGCACCGCGGCGTTCGACGCGGTGTCATCGCCTCCGGTGTTGAGACCTGGTGCGACCTTGGTGGCGAAGGTGGGGTCGTTGAGTAGCGCCCATCGGTAAGTCCGCCGCCTCACGACACTTCCAGCGTTGGCCGCGCGGGCCGCCAACCTCGTGACCGCGCCTTGTGTCTCCACATCGAGCTCGGGCTCCGCCAGCGGGCGTTCGGACGCGGGGAGCGCGGTGCCGTGGTAGGAGAGGTAGGGGCCCTCGTCATCGACGTACGCCGGGTCGACGTACCACCCGGCACCGTCGACGGTGCGGACCGCGGCGTGGAAGCCGTTGGGCGTCACGTCGAGTCGGATGCTCGCGGCGTACCCCTCGGTGACCGAGGTGCCGGCGTAGGTCTTGATGTCCGGGTGGGCGGCAGCCAGGCCGTCCTCCATCACCGGCGACTCGACCAGCGCGAACTCGACCAGCTCACCGGTCGGCGCGGGGACCTCGAGGGTCGGCAGGTTGCGAGCGGCGGCGGCCGTGTCCTCGAGGGGCGCCTGGTCGAGGACGGCGTCGAGCGCCTGGTCGTTCAACGTGTATGCCTCGAACTCGGACGGGTGCACGGTGCGGAGCTGTCCTCCATCGGAGTCCGCGCCCAGCGAGGTGGCCGACCACAGGTCGCTGGACTCCGTGCTGGCGGTGGTCCCGCTGCCGATCACTGTCGTCGCGGCGTCAGCCGGCGGGGTGAGTGCCGGGGCGAGCATCGCGAGCAGGACACTGACGAACGCGGTGGATCTCCGGACGGTCAAGGCTCTCCTCGGGGACAGAGGAGTCACCGAGCAACCGCACGGTTTCCCCCCAGAAACAGATGCAGGTCCGAGCCAAGTCGACGCCGGGTGCGACTCGCGTCATCTCGCGGGGGTAGGTCGGCGTACCCCTGGAGAGGTAGTGGGGTATTGCCCCTCCACGACGACAGCGGGGCCGGGTCCTCTTCGGACCCGGCCCCACCTGTCCCCATCACGATGCGCGACCGGGTGAGGTGTCTCGATCGTGCGGCACCCTGATCCCGGGCAGGCAGGGCCCGGGATCCGCAGCGGGACGACACCATCGTGACCGGCTGTCACGCATCGTGGTCGTCCGAGCGCGAACTAGTGGTCATCTCCGTTGACCACTAGCGCT
>DMQJ01000076.1:3402-4073 GCA_003455715.1 Acidimicrobiaceae bacterium
TCATCTCCGTTGACCACTAGCGCTCGGCTCCGGCAGTTCAGCGTCGCATCAGCGTCGGCCGAAGACCTGGGCGGCGTACCAGGTGCCGTCCGCGGCCTGGACCGCGCCGATCCCGACCCGGTTGTAGCTACTGCGCAAGATGTTGGCCCGATGCTCTGGTGAGTTCATCCACCCATCGGCGACCACCGAAGCACCGGTGTCGAAGCCGTAGGCGACGTTCTCACCGGCCTCCCGCAGCCGGCACTTGCGCAACACCGCGTAGATGTCTTGATGGAACATCTCCTCACGCGCGGCCATCGCCTTGGCCTGACGGACCGCGGCCCGGGCCAGACACTTGTCATCGGCGAGGGTGCGCAGCCCGTTGTCGCTGCGCTGGAGGTTGGTGGAGGTGACCGCCTGCTGGGCGTACTCGGCAGGGGCCTTGAGTGCTACGGCTTGCGGCGCGGTGAGGACCATGGCCACCCACACGAGGGCGGCGAACAGGACCGAGACGGCGCCGATACGGCGTTCCTGACCAGACATGCCGGAACCGTAGGAACCGCGTTGTTACTCGCGTGTGGAAAAGGCACAACGGTGCGTTCGCGTCCTAGAAACCCGCCTAGCAGGTCTAGCCATGGCCCAGACGTGGGCGTGTCGAACCAGTCAATGAAGGACGGCAGCGCCTCCGACGT
>DMQJ01000097.1 GCA_003455715.1 Acidimicrobiaceae bacterium
GCGTGGGCGTCGTGCCCACGCCTTCTGCACTACTAGGGGCCGGTTTTCCGGCCAGGAAGGGAGGAAAACGATGGCCGACAGCACCGAAACGATGCTCGACAACAGCACGCTCGACAACAGCACGCTCAGCAAGGTGCGCACGCTGGTGATGCCCATCGTCACCGACCTTCACCTCGACCTTTACGACCTCGAGTTCCGCGGCGGCACCCTGCGCATCACGCTCGACACGCCGCCCGGTAGCCCCGGCGGGGTCGATCTCGACCAGTTGGCGCTGGCCACCCGGCTCATCGGCCGCGAGTTCGACCATGCCGATCCGGTGCCCGGCCACTACACGCTCGAGGTCACCAGCCCCGGCGTGGAGCGCACGTTGCGCACACCGGCGCACTTCCAGCGCGAGCTGGGCAAGACCGTGGCCATCCGCCTGCGCGACACGGCGGGCGACGCCCGTCGCTTGCAAGGGGTGTTGTCGGCCGCCGACGAGCACGGCGCCACGCTGCTGCTCGACACCCCCGGGCCCGACGGTGCCACCGAGCGCGTCGTGCCCTATCACCTCATCGACCGGGCCCGCACGGTGTTCGTGTGGGGTCCGGCACCCAAGCCGGGCGGCCCCAAGAAGTCAGCTGCCGGCACCAAGAAGCCCGCCGACGCCAAGAAGCCGTCGGCACCCCCCTCGCGAAAGGAGCACTCATGAGCGGCCTCGATATGAGCGAAGCCATCAAGATGCTGGCCAACGAGAAGAACATCTCCGTCGACGCCCTGTTGCAGGTGCTCGCCGATGCGCTCGTGCACGCCTACAAGCGGCGTCCGGGCGCAGCCGATGAGGTGGAGGTCTCGGTCGATCCGCAGACCATGGAGTTCACCTTCACGGCCTACGACGTCGACGACGACGGCAACTGGGTGAACGGGCGCGACGACACGCCGCGCAAGGAAGAGATGGGCCGCATCGCCGCGCAGACCTTCCGCCAGGTGATGAGCCAGAAGATCCGCGAGGCTGAGCGCGATCGCAAGTTCGAGGAGTACGCGAACCGCGAGGGCGACATCGTCACCGGCATCATCCAGCAGGCCGACGACCGCTACACGCTGCTCGACCTTGGCCGGGTGGAGAGCCTGATGCCCAAGGCCGAGCAGGTGCCCTACGAGCGTCCCGCTCCCGGCGACCGGGTGAAGGCCTACATCGTCGAGGTGCGCAAGACCGCCAAGGGCCCGCAGATCGTGGTGAGCCGCACCCACCCAGGCCTCATCAAGCGGCTGTTCGAGCTCGAGGTGCCCGAGATCGCCGACGGCATCGTCGAGATCAAGGCCTGCGCTCGCGAGCCAGGCCACCGCACCAAGATCGCCGTCTGGAGCAACGATCACAACGTCGACCCTGTCGGCGCCTGTGTGGGTGCCCGCGGCGGCCGCGTGCGCATGGTGGTGAACGAACTGCGTGGCGAGAAGATCGACATCGTTCCCTTCAGCGAAGACCTGGCCGACTTCGTGGCCAAGGCGCTGTCGCCTGCCAAGGTGAAGGAAGTCATCATCTCCGACGACCTCACCCAGGCCGACGTCATCGTGCCCGACAACCAGCTGAGCCTGGCCATCGGCAAGGAGGGCCAGAACGCCCGCCTCGCCGCTCGGCTCACCGGCGTACGCATCGACATCCGCGGTGAGACCCAGACCGACGACGGGCTCGACGACGCCGACTACGAAGAAGGCGAGTGGGTGCAGAACGCCGAGACTGGCGAGATGGAATGGCACGCAGCCGACGGCTCCGTGATCACTCGCGAACAGTACGAGGCAGGTGGTGCTGCCGAGGCCGACACCGATACCGACGCCGAGGCGTCGTCGTCGGACGAGGTTGCCACCGAAACGACCGACGAGGCAGGTGGTGACAACGCCTGAGCGTGCTACTGCACCGATTCGCACCTGTGTGGGGTGCCGCCAACGGCGGCCGCAACCACTTCTGGTGCGCTGCGTTATCGGGGCCGATGGGCCAACCGTGAGCCGCACCGCACCGGGCAGAGGCGCCTGGGTGTGCTCGGCCGAGTGCCTGCGCACAGCGATCGCCCGCAAGGGCTTCGATCGTGCCTGGCGTCAGCCGATGCCCACTGAGTCGCTGCGAGCGTTGCAGATCGCATTCGAAAGCGTTATCACCAACATGGAAGAATTGCCTGCCGATGGGTTCCACCCACCGGCACGAGGGCCACTGAAAGGCTGACAAGGGTTTGGCGAAGAACATCAGGGTGCACGAGCTCGCCAAAGAGCTCGGCATGACCAACACAGAGATCATGGAGTTGTCCGACGCAATGGGCGTCGGAGCCAAGAGCCATTCCTCCACCATCATCGAACAGCAGGCCGACCGCCTGCGCCGCCGCGCCGAGCGCGAAGCGCGTGTTGAGACCCGAATCGACGTGGTCGGCGGCCGCGGGCAGGTGCCGCGAGAGGTCGTAGTCCTTCACCTCCGCCGCGAAGTCCGTCTTGAAGGATGCGGCATCGAACCGCGTGATCCGCCCCATCCCCGACCGCCCCTCGATCAGCGCCGCCCAGGCGGTGGGCACGTCGTGCCCGAGCGGCGTCACCCAACCCATGCCCGTGATCACGACCCGCGGTGCGCTCATCGCGCCAAGCGTAGGGGCCGACCCCACCCCGACAAACACCCGCCGCCGATCAGTAGTCCACACCCGAAACGCCACCGTCGGGGCGCGCTTTGCGTTGAGTCGTTCCCGCTTGCCACCCTCCCCCGGTCCCGACTGGGGGGGCGGGGGAGGTGCCGCGAGTCCGCGATCGGCGGAGGGGGCGTTCCCCGCGTGGGACCTTGCTCGCGCCTCGGCTTGCGCCGAGGCCCTGTCCTGGGCCCCGTTTGGGTGATCGTGTAGTCCGTGTAACTCCGCGTTTGCG
>DMQJ01000231.1:0-4814 GCA_003455715.1 Acidimicrobiaceae bacterium
GCTGCCCCGGCCCCGAAGGCCGCTCCGGCCCCCGCCCCTGCCCCCGCGCCGGCTCCGGCAAAGAAGGCCGCGAAGAAGACCGAGCCGCCCGCCCCGGAACGCCCCGTGGTCAAGGGCGTCACCAAGGACGGCATTGCGTACACAAAAGACTTCGATGCCAAGTTCCTTACGGCCCAGCGCGACCTGCTGCTCGCCGAGAAGGCCGACCTGCTCGGCCAGGCAGTGCGGCTGGAGGACGAGGCGCACCAGCTCATCGAAGAGCATGAGATGGGCGACGTGCAGTTCGACGATGAAGGCGGGGAAGGCGACACCATGGTGGTCGAGCGCGAGCGCGACTTGGCGCTGAGCGCACAGGCTCGTCAGACGGTCGCCGACATCGACGAAGCAATCGCTCGGCTGGCCCTCGGCACGTACGGGTACTCCGTGGAGTCGTGGCGACCCATCCCGCGCGAGCGGCTCGAGGCCATCCCGTGGGCCACTGTCCTCGTGGAAGAGAAGGTCGGCGGGATCGGTCGTCGATGACCGAGGCCGACGTCTCGCCTGGCGAGTCGCGCACCTCACCTTCGTTCCTGCGGTGGGCAGTTGCCCTCGCCGTAGTCGTCGTGGTCGTCGACCAGATCACCAAGCACTGGGCGGTCAGCAGCCTGCCGGGCCGGCCGCCGGTGCACGTCATCTGGACGCTGCAGTGGAACCTTGCCTTCAACCGCGGCATGGCCTTCTCCAACGGCCAAGGGCTCGGCCCGGTCATCGGCGTCCTGGCGCTGGTCATCACGGCCGTCGTTCTGCGACTGGTGTCTCGACATGGCAGTCGCCTCGCCGCCGTCGTCGGCGGCCTGATTGCGGGCGGTGCACTCGGCAATGTGGTCGACCGTCTGTTCCGTGGCGACGCGTGGATGCGTGGCGCGGTGGTCGACTTCATCGATTTCCAATGGTTCCCCATCTTCAACGTCGCCGACATGGCCGTGAACATCGGCGGAGCGCTCTACGTGTTGTGGGCCCTGTTCGGCACCCACGATGAAGTGCCCCAGCAGAAGCCGGACGCCGCATGATCGTCGAGATCATTCCGGCCGCGCTCGCGGGCGAACGGCTCGACCGAATCGTGGCCCTCATCGCCGAGTGCAGCCGCAGCGAGGCGGCCCAGCTCATCGCCGCCGGCGGGGTGCAGCTCGACGAGGAGGTCGAGCACATCGGCAAGCGCCGTGTGAAGGCCGATCAGGTCGTGGCAGTCGACCCGTCGATGCTGCCCGTTGCGGGCGGCCCCGAACCCGACCCGTCGGTGGAGTTCACGGTCGTGCACGCCGACGAGCACCTCATCGTGGTCGACAAGCCTGCCGGGCTGGTGGTGCACCCGGGGGCCGGCAATCCCTCAGGCACGCTCGTCAACGGCCTGCTCGCGCGGTTCCCCGAGTTGGAGGGCGTCGGCGAGCCGCATCGGCCGGGCATCGTTCACCGGCTCGACGTCGGCACATCCGGCCTGTTGGCGGTGGCGCGAACGTCTCGCGCCTACCACGTGCTCGTCGATGCCCTCGCTGCACGCGATGTAGGTCGTGTCTATCGAGCGTTGGTGTGGGGACATCTCGCCAATCCACACGGCGTGGTCGATGCCCCGATCGGCCGCGACCATCGAGATCCGATGCGGATGGCGGTCGTGGTCGACGGACGGCCCAGTCGCACTCGCTATCGGGTGGTGCGCGAGTACCGCACGCCCACCGAGGTGAGTTCGCTCGAGTGCCGTCTCGAGAGCGGTCGCACACACCAGATTCGCGTGCACCTCAGTGCGATCGGGCATCCGGTGGTGGGCGACGCCACCTACGGCGGAGTTCGGGCGCACATCCACCCACCTCGCCCGTTCCTTCATGCCGCCGCACTCGAACTCGACCACCCAGTGAGCCGTGAGTCGATGCGTTTCGAGTCGGCGCTGCCTGACGACCTCGCTGAGATCGAAGCCGAACTGGTGGCGAACGACAGCGGCACGCCCGACTGAAACCTGGCCGCTCGGCCTCCCGAGTGAGTCAGCCGGACGTGTGCTCGGGAAGCCTGGCCTCCGGCCATGCCGACTGACCAGCGGCCGCGTCGGCCACCGACTGGAGGGTGAAGCCGTCCATCATTCGACGCATTTGCTCGCCAGCCGACTTCCAGATGGCCAGCAGAACGCACTGGCCCTCGTGGTCGCAGGCGCCGTCCTGATGCGGCTCGCCGAAGTCGCCGAGGCTGATCGGCCCGTCGACCGCGGCGAGAATCTCGCTGAGGCGAATGTCGTCGGGGTTGCGGGCCAGCACGTATCCGCCGCCCACCCCTCGCTTCGATCGCACGAGACCAGCACCTTTGAGCGCCAAGAGGATCTGCTCGAGATAGGGCTGTGGGATCGCCGTACGTTCAGCGATGTCGCGCACCGACGTGGGCCCGGGCTCATCGCGGTGCAGCGCCAGCGAGAGCAGTGCCCGACACGCATAATCGCCCTTGCTGGATACTCGCACGGTGTCATCGTAGGCGGTCGGCGCCGCTTCGGGGCGAACGCCTCGCCTCGCCGGCCAGCCGGCCGTCATTCCGCCGAGCCAGCGTGATCGGTTGGAATGAATGGCGCGCACCCCCTCGGAGGTGGTGGACTGACAGATGCTGTGATCGAACCCGTGCTTCCCGACTACGCCGGCGCCAACGTGCGCGGGATCATCCCTGCGCTCCTGGGGCCGCACGGGGCGCCGTTGCCGTCGTGGTTCCCCACGTCGGCCGCTTCCTCTCGGCAGGTGGTCGTTCTGGTGGTCGACGGCTTGGGGTGGGGCCAGTTGCAGGCACGGTTGCACCTCGCGCCCGCGATGGCAGCGATGGCTGGTCAACCCATCACGACGGTGGCGCCGTCTACCACGGCCACCGCCCTGACCTCGATCACCACGGGCCTCACCCCCGGCGAACACGGTCTCATCGGGTACCGGATGGAGATGGCGGGCGAGGTGCTCAACGTGCTGCGGTGGGCGACCCCCGGCGGCGACGCTCGGCGTGCTGTGGTGCCGTCAGACGCCCAGCCGTTCCGCCCGTTCATGGGCGAGGCGGTGCCGGTGGTGAGCAAGGTCGAACTGGAGGGCTCGGCGTTCACCGAAGCACATCTCCGCGGCAGCCGGCCGATGGGCTGGCGCACTGCGTCGGGGATGGCAGTGCAGGTGGGCGAGTTGCTCGCCGCGGGCGAGCGACTCGTGTACGCGTACTACGACGGGGTCGACAAGATCGCCCACGAGCGTGGCTTCGGCCCGTACTACGACGCCGAGGTGGTGGCGGCCGACCGGTTGGTGGCCGACATGCTGGCAGTGCTGCCAGCAGGGGCGGCGCTGGTGGTCACCGCCGACCATGGCCAGGTGCACGTCGGGCCGCGAGTCATCCAACCCCACCCCGACGTGTTGGCGTGTTGTCGTCTGCAGTCGGGCGAGGGCCGATTCCGTTGGCTACACGCTCGCCCGGGCGCCGCCGACGACCTGCGTCACGCCGCCGCCGAGCACCACTCCGACACGGCCTGGGTACGAACCCGGGCAGAGATCATCGACGCCGGGTGGTTCGGGCCGGTGGTGAGTCCTCCGGTGGCCAACCGACTCGGCGACGTCGCTTTGGTGGCCCACCAACCGGTGGCGTTCCACGACCCGGCCGACACCGGCCCGTTCGAGCTGGTGTGCCGTCACGGCTCGCTCACCGCCGACGAGATGGTGGTGCCACTGCTGGTTGCGACAGGATGACGGTCAACAATGATGGTGGAGGTCACAGGATGAGCGAGATGCCCGATCAGGTCGAACACCCTGAGGTGGTCGACGGCGTGCCGAACCAGCAGGTGCCCGAGGAGACGGTCACCGAGCCGGCCAAGGTGATGCGGATTGGCTCGATGGTGAAGCAGTTGTTGGAGGAGGTGCGCGGGAGTCAGCTCGACGAGTCGAGCCGGGAACGGCTCGCCGAGATCTACGAGCGCTCGATCGTAGAGTTGAGCCAAGCCCTGTCGCCTGACCTGCAACACGAGCTGCACATGCTGGCCCTCCCGTTCAAGGACGGCGAGGTGCCGTCAGAGAGCGAGTTGCGCATCGCCAAGGCCCAGCTGGTCGGTTGGCTCGAGGGGTTGTTCCATGGCATTCAGGCCACCCTGTTCGCCCAGCAGTTGGCTGCGCGGCAGCAGCTCGAGCAGATGCGTCAGCTCCCGCAGGGCGCAATGCCAGGGCAACCGGGCGAACGTGACGCGTCCGCTCGCCCAGGTACGTATCTGTAGCCGTCGGCGACGGTTTGCGGCGCCGCTGTTCGCGGCTAGGGTCGTTCGAGTTACAGGCGTGTAATCCGCCGCCTGTTCGGTACCCCTCGGAAGGAGGCCCCGCCAGTGGGCGATTCGTTCACCCACCTCCATGTGCACACCGAGTTCTCCATGCTCGACGGTGCGGCGCGCCTCGACGAGTTGGTGGCCAAAGCGGTGCAAGACGGTCAGCCCGCGCTGGGTATGACCGACCACGGCAACATGTACGGGGTGCTCGATTTCTACCGAGAGTGCCGCAAGCAGGGCGTCAAGCCGGTGATCGGCACCGAGGCCTACATGGCCTACGACTCGCGCCGCGAGCGCCCGGCCCGGCGCGGCCGGGTCGACGACTCGGGCGGCGACACCGAGGGCGGCAAGAAGCTGTACTACCACCTCACCTTGCTGGCGGAGAACAACCAGGGGTACCGCAACCTCATCCAGCTGGCCAGCCTGGCCTTCCTCGAGGGCTACTACTACAAGCCCCGCATGGACTGGGAGCTGCTCGAGAAGTACCACCACGGTCTCATCGCCACCACCGGCTGCCTCGGTGGGCACGTGC
>DMQJ01000231.1:4991-5208 GCA_003455715.1 Acidimicrobiaceae bacterium
TGCCTCGGTGGGCACGTGCTCCAGAGCTTGCTCCAGGGCGACGAGAAGGGCGCGCTCGACAAGGCTGGCCGCCTGCAGGAGATCTTCGGGAAAGACAACCTGTTCGTCGAGCTGCAAGACCACGGCCTGCAAGCCCAGCGCGACACCAACCCGAAGCTCATCGAGATTGCCAAGCGCATCGGTGCGCCGCTCATCGCCACCAACGACTCGCACTATG
>DMQJ01000358.1 GCA_003455715.1 Acidimicrobiaceae bacterium
GACGACCCGGCGCAAGGTGTTCGCCGCAAGAAGGACTCCACCCTGGTCCGCGCCGCCGAAGCAGTGCGCGACGGCAAGGCCTGCGCCATGGTGTCGGCAGGCAACACCGGGGCCACCATGGCGTCGGCGCTGCTGCGCATGGGTCGCATTCGTGGTGTCAACCGGCCGGCCATCGCCACGCCCATCCCGGTGCCCGGCCATCAGCCCAACATCCTCCTCGACGCTGGCGCCAACGCTGAGGTGCAGGCCGAGTGGCTGACGCAGTTCGCCCAGATGGGCAGCATCTACGCCCGCCACCGTTTCGGTATCGCATCGCCCAAGGTTGGGTTGCTGAGCATCGGGGAAGAGCCCTACAAGGGCGACAACTTGCGCAAGGAAGCCTGGGATCTGTTGGCCAACGCTCCCGGTATCGAATTCGTCGGCAATGTCGAAGGCCGCGACCTGATGAAGAAGACCGCCGACGTGGTGGTCACCGACGGGTTCACCGGCAACGTCGCATTGAAGACCCTGGAGGGCGGGCTCAAGGTGCTGTTCGCCTCGCTGCTCGACGCCTTCGGCAGCGATCCGGCGTACAAGGAACCGGCCGACGCCCTGTTGCCTGCGTTGTTGCCGCTGCACGCGCAAATGAGCCCCGACACCTATGGCGGCGCCGTACTGCTCGGCGTCGACGGCATCTGCATCATCAGCCACGGCTCGTCCGGTTCCACCGCGATGCTCAACGCCATCAAGCTCGGCCACGAAATGGCGTCTGCTGGCCTCGTGGCAGAGATCGCCGCGGCTATTGCGGCAGCCGCACCCGCCTGAAACCACTGGCGCTTCCGTGGCGGCCTCTCAGGCGTCGCTGAGTGATTCGTCGAGACCGCGTCATGCCGAGTGGGTGGTGGGACTACGGTCGGCGACGTGGCGAGCGAACTGGTGCACAAAGGCGTCGACCCCGATGAGGTCGACGAGCCCACGACGCGACAAGCGGGTTCTCGTCGGCGCAAGGTCGTGGTGGGCCTCGGTGTGGGCGCCGTCCTCCTCGGTGGGGTGCTGGTGGCTACCCGCCCGTGGTCGAGTGACGATTCTGCGGCGCCATCGACGGCGACGGTGGACTCCGTCCCTGCGTCCGCGCTGCCCGATCCGTTCATCGAGTCCGGCGACCTACCGTTCGTCACCGTCGACGACCTTCCTGACGGCTGGGTCATCCAGTGGGTGAACGACATCGACATGGGTTTCGGCGAAGTCGGGCCCACCGTCGAACAGCAGGTCGTCTGGTGGAAAGGTGCGGCCGCCACCTACAGCGACGGGCCGTGGGTGAGCGTCAGCGTGCAGTTGCTCGACCGCTTTGAACGGCAGTCGTTCGACCCGGTCGACTATTTCGGCATGGGTCCCGACGGCGGCACGCCGGTTGCCGTCGGCCGGTACCGGGGCGCGATCATCGACAACTGGTGGGGCGACGGGCAGACGCTGTTGTTCGGGCCTGTCAACGATGGTTTCGTCGTCACGGTGGAGTCGGTGGGCCTCACCGAAGCGGAGCTGATCTCGTTGGGCGCCGAGATCGAACTCCAGGAGGACGGCAACACTGCTCGGGCCGTGCTGGGCGCCGCAGCCGATGCCGTCGGACTCGAACCGTTCGCAGCGTACTCGTCGCTCACCTTCGGTTTCGGATTCGGATTCGGCGGCGGCGGCCTGCCTCTCGGGCTGTCGAACCTCTCGCGCACCGCCACGTGGGGCGATCCGGAAGGGCTCGGCGACGGTGCGGCCCTTCTGGTCGGTCGCCTTCCCGACGGCGTCACCGTGGAAGCGTTGGCTGAGTTCATGTTCGGCGACGCCGAACCCGTCGATCTTGGCCACGCCGCCGGGTTTGCGGGTCGCGCCGACGACCCGGTGGGCATGGGCAGCGTGGTGGTGTGGGAGGTCGAGGGCGCCCTCGTCGCCTTGACGTCGTCGCTGCCCCTCGACGAGACGATTGCCATCGCCCGGTCTGCGCGAGTGACCGACGACGACGAGTGGGACGACCTCCGGGTCGCTGCGGAGGAGTTCCTGCCGGATGGCGACATAGGAATGCCCGACGAGACGTGGCTCATCGGTGCTGGCGACACGGCAGACTCACGAACCTGGCTGGTGGAGGGAGCGCTCGACGACGACGGCTTGTTCTCGCTCTGCTACGGGATGTTCAGCCAGTTCGAGTCGTCGACCGGATGTTCGGGAGACGCCGTCGACGTCGACGGCCCAGCGCTCATCGACGCCGACAACTTCGACGGCGCCCCCGGCGACCAGGTGTATGTGGCGGTCGCGCCGCTCACCGCAGAGGGTGCGGTGCTGCGCATCACCACCGCCGACGGTGTGGTCACCGAAGTGGTCCTCGTGCAGGTTCGACCCGACTGGCCGTTCCTCGCCGCCGCCGGGCTGCTCGCATGGGATGGCGAGGTGGAACTCATCGGCGCCGACGGGTCGGTGCTCGACGGCATCACGGTCACCGACGACGACCTGCGTGATGGTGGCGGGAACGGCACCGAGGGCGGGTCGACCTCCGACACCACTGCTGGGGGCTGAAGACGGAACAGGCCACCCCTCCGTCTCGCCCGGGCATCGTCGCCGTCGGCGTCCGTGCGGCGCTACCCTCGTGGCGTCGCACGACCGCTCCAGGAGAAACCACCGTGCCCGCAGAAACTCATGTCGAACAAGGCCCCATCGACCGTAGCGAGATCCTTGAGATCGTGAAGGCCAACCTGGCCGACATCCTCGAGATCGATCCGTCGAGCATCACCGAGGGACAGTCATTCGTCGACGACCTCGACGCCGACTCGCTCGCGCTCATCGAGCTCGTCGAGGCGCTCGAGGAAGAACTCGGCGAGCGCAGCGTCGGGTTCCGAATCGAAGACGAAGACCTAGTGGATCTGAAGACGGTTCGTGATGCCGTCGACTACGTGTTCGAGCGCGTCAAGGGCAGCTAGCCATTCCGCCGCACCCCGAGCCCGATCTCACCGAACTGCAGCGCAACCTCGGTCACGAGTTCAGCGACCCGTCACTGCTGCGGCGCGCACTCGCCCATCGCAGTTGGTGCGCAGAAGTTGGCGGCGAGGAAAGCAACGAGCGCCTGGAGTTCCTGGGCGACGCGGTGCTCGGCTGGGTGATCGCCGAGTTGGCGTTTCGGCAACACACCGATCTGGCGGAGGGCAAGCTCACCGACCTGCGCAAGAGTGTGGTGAATGCCTCGGCGCTGGCGGAGGTGGCGGTCGAGATCGGCATCGGGCCATGCCTTCTGCTGGGCAAGGGTGAGTCGGCCGCCGGAGGTCGCAGCAAGCCGAGCATTCTCAGCGATGCCTTCGAGGCAGTGCTCGGTGCGGTGTACCTCGACGGCGGGGCCGAGGCCGCAGCAACGATGGTGGAGCGCCTGTTCGCACAGCGCATGGCGTCGGCTGCTCTCCGGCTCGATCGACTCGACTACAAGACGGTGCTGCAGGAGCTCACCGCGCGTCGCTTCGACACCGCCCCGGTGTACGTCATCAGCGACTCCGGCCCCGATCATGAGAAGCGGTTCTTCGCCACGGTCATCGTCGCGGGGCAGACGGTCGGCAAGGGCGAAGGTCGTTCGAAGAAGCTGGCTGAGCAGGCAGCCGCCGAGCAAGCATGGCTGGAGCTTTCCCAGCCCGTTGCCCACTAGAGCGCAGGACGCACGAATGCCCGAGTTGCCCGAGGTGGAGACCGTGCGTCGTGGCGTGCAGGCGCAGGTCGTGGGCCGACGTATCACCGCCGTGGAGGTGGGGCGCGAACGCACCGTGCGACGCACGTCGCGCCAGGCATTGATCGACGGTCTCACCGGGGCCACGATCCTCGCTGCCAACCGCCGGGGCAAGTACTTGTTGTGCCCGCTCGACACCGGCGACGAACTCATGGTGCACCTGCGCATGAGCGGTCGCCTGCTGGTGGCCGCCGCGGGCACACCGCGCCCGGCACACACCCATGTGGTGATGCACCTCTCGGGGTCGCCTCGGCAGGAACTGTGGTTCGTCGATCCTCGCACCTTCGGCGAAGTCGTGGTGTTCGACCCCGCCAACGTCGACGTCGAGCTGCCTGAACTGGCCCGCCTTGGCGTCGACCCCATCGCCGACGGGCTCACCCGCACCCAGTTGGCGACGCTGCTGGCCGGTCGCCGTCGACTGCTCAAACCGCTTCTGCTCGACCAGCACGTCGTCGCCGGGGTGGGCAACATCTACGCCGACGAGAGCCTCCACCGGGCACGGTTGCGGCACGATCGGCTCGCCGACTCGCTCACCTCGCGGGAGGTGGGCCGTCTCCGAGATGCCGTGGTGAGCGTGCTCACTGAAGCGGTAGAGGCTGGCGGGAGCACCCTGACCGACACCCAGTACGTCGACATCGAAGGCGGACAGGGGTGGTTCCAGGTCCATCACCGGGTCTACGACCGAGCCGGCCAGCGGTGCATCACCTGCGGCAAGGCCGACATCCAACGAGTGATGATGGGCGGCCGCAGCACCTGTTTCTGCCCCCGCTGCCAGCACTAACCCGTTTTACGTAAAAGGTCACAACCAGGAAGCCCAGGTCAGGCCCTGTGCACAACCTGTCACCTTTTACGTAAAGCCGGGGGAGCGGGTAGGGTCGCTGCGCTCATGTTCTTGAAAGCGCTCACCCTCAAAGGCTTCAAGTCGTTCGCCGACGCCACCACCATGCACCTCGAGCCCGGGGTGACCGTGGTGGTCGGCCCCAACGGCTCGGGCAAGTCGAACGTGGTCGACGCCATCGCCTGGGTGCTCGGGGCCCAAGCGCCCAGCGCCGTGCGTAGCCAAAAAATGGACGACGTCATCTTCGCCGGCACCGCAAAGAGGCCTGCTCTGGGCCGAGCCGAAGTGATGCTCACCCTCGACAACTCGGCTGGGCTGCTGCCCATCGAGTTCACCGAGGTCACCGTGAGCCGCACGCTGTTCCGAACCGGCGAGAGCGAGTACGCCATCAACGGCGTCAACTGCCGCTTGCTCGACGTGCAGGAGTTGCTCAGCGACGCTGGCGTGGGCCGCCAGCAGCACGTCATCGTCAGCCAGGGCCAGATCGACGCGGTGCTCAACGCGCGGCCCGAAGACCGCCGCGCCATCGTCGAAGAAGCCGCCGGTGTCTTGAAGTACCGCAAGCGCAAGGAGAAGGCCGAGCGTCGCCTCGACGCCACCGAGGCGAGCCTCCTGCGCGTCCAAGACCTACTGCGCGAGGTGCGTCGCCAGCTCCGCCCGCTCGAGCGTCAGGCCGAGGCGGCCAAGCGCCACGGCGACCTTGTGGCGGAACTCAACGCCCTGCGCATCTTCCTCGCTGGACGCGAGATCTCCTCGCAGCGGGCGCGGCTCGTCGCGCTCGCGGGCGAGAAGCTCACCATCGGCTCGGCCGAGCACACACTGCGCACCGAACTCGCCGAGCTCGACACCGCCGTCATGGCAGCCGAGGCCGAACTCACCGCTCGGGGCGATACCGATCTCAGCGACGAGATGGTGCGGGTCGAGCAACTCCGTGAGCGTGCCCGCGGCATCGCCGCTGTCCTTGTGGAGCGGCGTCGTTCGATGGAGCGCGACCGCGGCCAACTGATGGACAGTGGAGTGGTGGCCAACCTGGAGGCCGACGCCCAGCGCCTGCGAGACGAACTTGCCTCGGTGGAAGCAGAGCTGTCGGCGCTCGGTCCGGAGGCCGATGCGCTGGCAGCCGACGAGTCTGCGTTCGCCGAGCAGCGACGCGACACGCTGGCCAACATCGAAACGCTCGGCAACAGCACCACTGCCGCCAGCGCGGCGGCCGAGGTGCGTGGAGAACTGCGCAGCATGCGCACATCGTTGGAGCGCGCCGACGTGGAACTTCGCCGCCAGCGGGCACGCCTCGACAACCTGCGGCAGAAGGCCGAGCGCCTCGATGCCGAATGCGAACGCTTGCGGGTGGAGTGCGACACGGCGCAGGCCGCAGAGGCTGGGCTCGTGGCAGGTGTGGAGTCGGCCGAGGCGCGTCGCATCGCCGCAGAAGCCGCGCATGATGCGTTGGTGGCCGCCCGCCAGGAAGCGGCGGAAGACGCGTCGCGCTGGAAGGCGCGGGCAGAGGCGTTGCATCTCGCCCTGGAGAGTGCCCGGGCCCGGGCAGGCGCCGAACACTTGGCAGGCGTCGAAGGCGTGCTGGGCACCTTGCTCGATCTCATCGAGATCGACGGCGGATGGGAACCCGCGGTGGAGGCTGCGCTGGGCGAGGCGCTCCAGGCGGTCGTCGTCAACTCGCCCGCGACGGGCCGGGCGGCGCTGCAGAGCCTCCAAGCCAGCAATGTGCACGGAGCCGTGTTGGCCCTCGGCGCCGCCGCCAGTGGTGCACCGTCGGCTCACGGAGGCGGTGAGGCTGTGCGCCCGCACGTGCGCAGCCGTCACGAGGGCGTGCCGGCCCTCCTCGACCGGGTGCTCGGGTCGGCGGTGCGCGTGGGGTCGTTGGCTGATGCGATCGATCTGGCCATCGCCCAACCCACGGCCGTTGTGGTCACCGACGGCGGCGATCGCTTCGGCCCGACGGGCTGGCGCATCGGCGCTGCTGGCGGCGGAGCAACCGCCGCTGCGCTCGACGAAGCACAGGAACGCTCAGCAATTGCGGAAGCCGAACTGGCCCGCCGCGACACTGCCCTGGCCGGGGCCAAGGCCGAGTTGCAGGCCGCCCGCCAGCACGAGAGCGAACTCACCCGAGCGCTCGACGCTCACGACGCCGGGTTCTCGGCCAACAGTGAGGCGTTGGCGCGGAGTCAGGGCGAGCGGCGCGAGAGCCTGGCGGAGATCGAGACGGTCGAGCGCAGCGTGGCCGACGCCGACGAACGTGCCGAGCGTGAACGCGCGCGCATCGCCGAACTGGAGGCCTTGGTGCCAGCCCTGGAGGCCGATGAGGCCGCCGAGGCA
>DMQJ01000326.1 GCA_003455715.1 Acidimicrobiaceae bacterium
GTCTCGAGGGTTCGAATCCCTTCCACTCCGCCACCGCCAGTTTGCCGGACAGTAAAATCGGATGCCGGTTGCGGTCGCGGGGCGTGGGCTTGCCCGGCCGCTGCCGAGGACGGGGGCCTTCCGGTCAGGCTGCCATGACCCCCTCGGGCAGCTTGGCCCCGGTCATGTAGGCCACGGCATCCGACATCGTGTGTTCGCCGGGGCGGATCACGCACAGGCGACGGCCCAGGCGATGCACATGGATGCGGTCGGCCAGTTCGAACACATGCGGCATGTTGTGGCTGATCAGGATGATCGGCATACCGCGCCGCCGCACGTCCTGGATCAGCTCAAGCACCCGCCGGCTTTCCTTGACGCCGAGCGCCGCGGTGGGCTCGTCGAGGATGAGGATGCGGGCGCCGCGATACAGCACCTTCAGAATCTCCACCCGTTGGCGCTGGCCAACCCCCAACTCCGACACCGGCGCATCGAGGTTGACGTGGGCTCCGATGGCCTTCATCGTCTCGGTGAGCTGTCGGCGAGCCTCGTCGAAGCGGATCACCCCTCTGCTGGCGGGCTCGGCGCCGAGGACGATGTTCTCGAGCACGGTGAGGTTGTCGGCGAGCATGAAGTGCTGGTGCACCATGCCGATGCCCGCCGCGATGGCGTCGCTCGGGGAGCGGAAGTGCTGGAGCTCACCCCCCACGAAGACTTGGCCGGCCTCCGGCTGATGCATGCCATAGAGCGTCTTCATCAATGTGGACTTGCCAGCGCCGTTCTCGCCGACGATGGCGTGGATGGTGCCCGCCCGGACATTGAGGTTGACATCGTGATTGGCGATGACGCCGGGGAACCGCTTTTCGATTCCCACGAGCTGCACCGCCAGGGTGTCGCTGCCCATTGATCCCCTTTACGAATCGTTCAGGTGCCGTTATAGCAGAAGGCCCGGGGGCGAACCCCCGGGCCTTCGTTCACTGAGTTGATCGTGGAGCGATCAGATCAGGGTGCGGTGGGCACCTCGATGTCGCCGGCGATGATCATCGCCTTGATCTCCTCGAGCTGGTCGACGATGTCGTCGACGTGACCGCCCGAGGTGGAGTAGCCCACACCGTCGACGCTGAGGTCGTAGGTGACGAAGCCACCCTCGAGGGTGCCGTCCTGGGCAGCCTTCACCACTTCGTAGACAGCGGTGTCGACACGCTTCAGCATCGAGGTGAGGATGTGCTCCTGCTGCTCGGGCGTGGCGGTGGCCCACTGGTCGCTGTCGACGCCGATTGCCCACTTGTCGCTCTCGACAGCGGCCTCGATGGTGCCCTGGCCCGAACCGCCAGCGGCGGTGTAGATGACGTCGGCGCCGTCGGCGTACCAGCCGTTGGCGATTTCCTTGGCCTCATCCGGCGATGCCCAGGCGGTGTTGTCGCCAGCAGCGCCGAGGTACTGCACCTTCACCTCGATGTCGGGGTTGATGTACTTCGCACCTGCGGTGTAGCCGGCCTCGAAACGCTTGATGAGGTCGATCTCCTGGCCGCCGATGAAGCCGATGACGCCGGTCTCGCTCTTCAGGGCCGCTGCAGCACCGACGAGGAACGAGCCCTCCTGCTCGGCGAAGCCGAGGAAGGTGACGTTGGCCGGGGCGTTCTCGATGAAGCCGTCGACGATCGCGTACTGCGTGTCGGGGTTCTCGGGAGCGATGGTGGCGAGGGCGTCGCCGAAGGCGAAGCCGACCGCAATGATCGGGTTGTTGCCGTTGCTGGTGAGGGTCTCGAGGTTCGGGCCGCGGTCTTCGGCCGTGGTGGCCTCGAGTTCGTCGAACGTCACGCCCAGCTCGTCGACAGCCTTGTCGGCACCGCGAGCAGCGGAGTCGTTGAAGGTGCCGTCGCCGCGGCCGCCGGTGTCGAACGCCAGACCCACGTTGAGGGCCTCGCCGCCGCCACCCATGGTGGTGTCGGTGCCCATGGTGGTGTCGGTGCCGCCGCCGGTGGTCTCGGGTGCAGCCGCAGTGGTGTCGCTGCCACCGGTGGTCGAGCTGCTTTCCTCATCGTCGCCGCAGGCAGCAGCGATGAGACCGAAGCTCGCGACCAGTGCCAGCGCTGCGAAGCGCTTGCTCTTGCGCATGGTGTCTCCCCCTTGGAGTGTTGGATTTGATGGTTGGTCCATCGGTTCCCAATCTAGCGCGGGGATGAGTGCGGGAGTTTCGGGTGGAGGACTCGTAACATTGTCGTGATCCACGATGGCATCCGGTGCTCGACCCCCCGTTGCGGCTCGCCGGCGAGTGAGCAAGCGCACCTACATGGTGCGGCGAATTGTCGCGTTGTGCCTGGTGATCGTGCTTGCGGGAGGTCTCTACGCGGTCGGTGCTGCAGTGCTCGGCAGCGACGATGGGGCGGCAGAGGGTCCCAGCACCCCGTCGACGAACACCGTGGTCAACGACGGTGTGACACCTACCACGTTGCCGCCCACCACCTCCACCACGCAGCCGCCGAAGGAAATCACCACGCCCACGGCCGAGAACCCGGCCGAACTCCTCATCCTGGGCGATAGCGATGCCGGTACCTTCGGCCCGTACCTCGAGACGCTGATGGGCCAGACCGGCATCGTCACCACGACCCTCGACTACAAGGTGTCGTCCGGTCTGTCGAGGCCCGACTTCTTCGATTGGCCCAGCCACATGCGCCAGGTGGTTCCGCAGGTGAACCCCGACATCGTGGTGGTCACGTTCGGCGGCAACGATGCGCAGGCCATCAGCAACGCCGATGGGTCGTGGGCCATCGAGTACGTCCCGGCGTCGGGCTCGCGCGACGACGAGTGGAAGGCCCTCTACGCCGAGCGTGTCGGCGACACGATGGACTACCTGTCGGCCGACAATCGCACGCTCATCTGGGTCGGCATCCCCAACGACGACAATCCTGATGTCACGGCGCGCATGCAGGTGCAGGACGAAGTGGTTCGTGCCGAGGCCGCGAAACGACCGAACGTGATCTTCATCGACACCTGGTCGCGGTTCAGTGGTCGCAACGGAGGCTGGGCCGAGTACGTCATCGACCCGCGCGACGGAGTGGGCAAAGACGTGCGGGCCGACGACGGTTTCCACCTCAACACCACCGGCGCGGAGATCCTTGCGCTCGACATCGCCGAGGCGATCCGGCAGGAACTCCGCAACCGCGGTGCCGCCCTGTAACCGCCCTCCCGCCAGGGCGGTCGGCGCGGCTACTGCTGGCGGCCGCGGGCTTGGATGGCGGCGCGGCGTTCGGCCACCTTCTCGGGGCTGAACTGCTCACGTTGCCAGCGGGCGGCGTTGCGGCCTTCGATGGCCCAGCCGTCGGCCTCCGCGGTGATCTCGGCGTAGGTGGCCTTCATCTGGCGCACACCCGGCTGGTCGTTGCCGATGATGTCGCGGGCGAGCGAACGGGTGAAGGGCAGCAGGTCGGCGTGGGCCACCACATGGTTCACCATGCCGAACTGCAGTGCTTCGTCGGCACCCATGAAGTTGCCGGTGAGGCTCATCTCCCTGGCGCGGCGGACGCCGATGGCTTGCGGCAACAGCACGGTGAGACCCCAGCCTGGCATGACGCCCACTCGTGAATGGGTGTCGCCGAACTTGGCGTGCTCGCTGGCGACGAGGAAGTCGCAGTTGAGCGCCAGTTCGAACCCACCGGTGATGGCGACGCCGTTGACGGCTCCGATGAGCGGCTTGGTGAGGGTGGGGAATGGCCCGCGCCGCCCCTCAGCGTTCGGGCGGCCGTCGGCGCCGGAGCCGCCGCCAAGGTTGCCGCCTGACGAGCCGAGTTCCTTCAGGTCGAGGCCGGCGCAGAACGCCGGGTCGGTGCCGGTGAGGATGATGACATCGACCTCGTCGTCGGCCTCCGCAGCACGAAGCCGATCAGGGAGGAGGCGCAGCACCTCGCTCGACAACGCGTTGCGCGCCTCGGGTCGGTTGAGAGTGACGGTGGCGATGCGTTCGCTCACCTCGTAGAGCACGACGTCGGACATGAGGCGCACGATGGCACAACGGTGAGGCGCTCGAAGAGCCGGGCGGAACCCCGAGCGCACTACGGTGACAACCTATGTCGCTCGTGCTCGTCGAGGTGGCCGACGGTGTCGCCACCCTCACCCTCAACAACCCGTCCGAACGCAACACCCTCACCGCCCCGATGGTCGACGAGATCGTCGCGGCGATGGACCGCATCGAGGCCGACGCCTCCATCGGTGCCATCGTCGTCACGGGTGCAGCTCCTGCCTTCTGCGCCGGCGCCAACCTTGGCAACCTGGCAGAGAGCAGCAAGGAGAGCCTCGGCAACATCTACGAAGGGTTCCTGCGCATCGCCCGCAGCCCGCTGCCCACACTGGCCGCGGTGAACGGGGCTGCCGTGGGTGCGGGCATGAACCTGGCCCTCGGTTGCGATGTGCGCCTTGCGGCCCGCCGGGCCAAGTTCGATACCCGCTTCCTGCAGATCGGTATCCACCCCGGTGGCGGACATACCTGGATGCTGCGACGCATTGTCGGCCCGCAGGCCACCTTTGCGGGTGTTGTGTTCGGCGAGGTGATGGACGGCGCGGAGGCCGAGCGGGTTGGCCTGGTGCACCGCTGTGTCGACGACGACCAGTTGCTCACCGTCGCCCACGAAATGGCCGCCCGTGCGGCCAGCGCGCCGCGCGCCCTCGTCATCGAGGTGAAGAAGACCATTCAGAACATGGCCGACATCTCCACCCACCCGGAAGCCGTCGACCGCGAGCTCACGCCCCAGGTGTGGAGCACCCGCCAGCCGTGGTTCGCCGAGCGCATCGCCGCGCTGCAGAAGAAGATCAGCTCCAAAGGCTGATTCCGACCCGGGTCGAAAAGCGCGCAGAACTGTTACCCAAAGTCCCTTCCTGGCCACCTTCCCGTGATCTACCGTTCGCGTACGGCACAGCCGTACGTTCCGACAACACCACGGAGGTACTCATGAGCCAGCGCCACCGCAGCCAGGATTCGGCACCCGTGCCGAAGATGGACATGCGAGCACACGCCCACAACGAGCGGCACCGCATCAACAGCGAGTTGCAGTCCGTTGCGGCGAAAGTGAGCGCCGGGTACGAGCCCGACGAAGTGCACGAGCCGGGTCGGGCCTGGGTGCCCGAGCATCACCGCACGCGCAAGGCGAGCGGTGGCGGAAAGTCGCTTCGTCACTGGAAGGTGAAGGCCTGGAAGCGCCGCTCCACGGTGCGCAAGGCCAAGGCGCAGGCAATGCGCCTGGCCGGCGATCAACCCTGAGGCGCCGCTACAGCCAGGCCTGCGCGAGCTCAGCAGCGCGCGCCTGCCACTCCTCGGTGGTGATGGCGTAACGCACGTGGTCTTCCCACACGCCATTGATCTCGAGGAAGCGCAACGCAACTCCTTCTTCGCGTAGCGCCAGCACCTCCATCACCCGGCGGCTGTTGGTGTTGCGAGGCACGATGCAGATCTCGACGCGATGCAGATGGAGTTGCTCGAACGCGAAACGGCACAGCACCACCACCGCTTCGGGGACGTATCGGTGCCCCGCGTGCTGCTGGTCGATCCAGTAGCCGATCGTTGCGGTCTGTTGGGCACCGCGCACGACGCCGTTGAGGTTCACCTCGCCGGCCAGTGAGTTGCCGACGAACAGCCCGAACCCGAAGGCGGTGCCGATCTGACGGTCGCGGTCGCGGGCATGGCAGCGCGAGTTGAAGGCGTCGCGGTCGCGGGTGAAGGCCGAGATGAA
>DMQJ01000057.1 GCA_003455715.1 Acidimicrobiaceae bacterium
AGGGCGTCGCGCAACACCTTGTCGGCACCGCTGGGCCCGACCGTGATGGCCACCACCGTGCCGCCGATGTCGGCCGCCTGGCGCAACGCCAGTTCGAGCGCTGCCTGGTCGGCCGGGCTGGCCCCGGCGAACCGCTCGTCGTGCGGTTCGCCGGGATGGGCGACCCACTTGAGGCAGGCGACGACGACAGGCTGCGTCATCAGGTGCGGCGGAACACGATGCCGTGCCCGCCCTCCGGATAGTTCCACGAGATGGCACCCTCGCGGTTGCACACGATGTAACACGTGCCGCACTCGAAACACTGTTCGTGGTTGAACACAATGCCGCCTTCGGCCGTGGGTACGAACAGGCTGGCCGGGCACGCCACCACGCACTCGCGCGTGGAGCAATCGGCGCACACCGTGCCGTCAACCACGATGTGCGGCGTGTGGTGGATGCGGAACTCGGCGGTGGCCATGCGTTCCTGGAAGCTCAGCCCACCCCACGCATGGGGTTCGAGCATGCCGGCCTGTGCGGTGTCGCTCATCCGAAACTCCTGAAACCGTTCCAACCGTCGCGCAGCAGATCGCGACGGCGCACCCCTGCCCGCTTGCGCTCCTGGTTGAGGATGCGACGAAGGCCGGGTTTGGGGTGCGGGTTGTCGACACGGAACATGCGCTCGGCCACGCCGGCCACCATGCCCGGGTACAGGTGCTGCACGCGATCGCTGAGTACCAACTTGGGCGCTCGCCGCAGCTTGCGATGGTCTTTCAACACGAACGTGTCGCTGAGGCGCCGTTGGTAGCCGCCCAGGCCCGCCGTGCCGAGGTCGTCGGCGCGGATGGCTTCCGCTGCGGCCTCGCCCGCGTACATGCCGCTGGCCATCGCGAAGTTGACGCCCTCCAACCAGATGCCGGCAGCGAGGCACAGTGCGGCAGCATCGCCGGCCACGAGCATGCCCGGCATCACCATCCGCGGCATCATCTCCAGCCCCGCCTCGGGGATGAGGTGCGCGCTGTACTCCTTCAACTCGCCGTCCTGCACCAGTGGGGCGATCGCGGGGTGACGCTTCAGGCCGGCGATGATGTCTTCCGGTCGTGCCTTCTGTGCGGCCAGCGCCGGAAGCTTCAGCACCACCCCGACGGCCAGTGTGTCGAGGTTGGTGTAAAGGAATCCGCCGCCGTTCACGCCACCGGTGCCTCCGAGGATCTCGATGTCGACGCCATGGCGGTCGCGCACGCCGAAGCGCTCGTCGATGACTTCCTTCGGAAGGGCGAGCGTTTCCTTCACGCCGAGCGTGTAGTGCTTGGCGTCGGTGTGCTCGTAGAGACCGGCCTCCTTGGCGAGGAAGCTGTTCACCCCGTCGCAGGCGATGACCACCTTGGCGGTGAGGTCGCCGTCGGGTCGGTCGGTGCGCACACCCACCACAGCCCCCGACTGGTTGCGGATGAGGCTCTTCACCGTGGTGGACGTGATGAGCTGGGCCCCCGCAGCCTCGGCGTGCCCGGCCAGCCAGTGATCCCAGTCGGGGCGATACGCGGTGGCACCGTTGTAGGGCGGCGCTCCCCACGCCTCGCTGCGGAAGTCGACGGTGAGGGCTTGCGTGGGCGTGAGCAACATCGTGCTGCGCCGGGTGACCCACCGCTGCACGGGTGCCTCCTCCCACCAGTTGGGGATGAGGTCGTCGAGAATGCGCGGGTACACCACGCCGCCGTACATGTTCTTGCTGCCGGGGAAGGGGCCGCGCTCGATGAGCACCACGTCGAGCCCGGCGCGAGCGGCCGTGATGGCGGCACACGAGCCTGCGGGGCCGGCCCCCACGACGATGACGTCGACGTCGGTCATAGCAACTGCTCGAGGGCGTCGAGGGTGGCGTTGGCGTCGGCCACGATGGCGAGATCGGCCAGTTGCATCATGGGGCAGTGGGCATCGGTGTTGACGCTGATGGTGTGGTCGGGGTGGCCGAGTCCGGCGGTGTGCTGCACCGCCCCGCTGATGCCGAAAGCGAGGTACAGACGAGGGTTCACCACCACGCCGGTGGTGCCGATCTGACGCGCGTGCGGCACCCAACCCCGGTCGGTGACCACCCGGGTGGCACCCATGCTGGCGCCGATGGAGGCACCGATGGAGGTGAGCTGCTCGATGCGGGCCGGGCCGTCGAGCCCTGCACCGGCGGCCACGATGCGTGGCGCCTCGCCGAGGTCGATGCTGGCTGGGTCGGGAGGCAGCACGTCGAGCACGGCGGCGTCGGAGCCTGCGGAACCGGTGGCGTTCTGCGGCTCGCTGCTGGTGACTGCAACCACGTGGGCGGTAGCCGCAGGCGGGGACGATGCGACCCCGCGCACTCCGGGTTGCAGCGTGGCGATGAAGGATGCGCCCGGGGAAACTCGGTGGAGTTCGGTGCTGCCCTTGCGGGCGAGGTCGATACGGCCCGGCTCGATGCTCACCGCGCCCGCGTGGAGCGGCCTGTGCAGGAGTGCTGCCAGGCGAGGGGCGAGGTCGCGCCCGTCGGGTGAGCCGGGAAGCACCACGTGGGGTTCGCTGGCGAGCAGGGGTGCGATGACTGAGGCGTAGGCGGCCGGCCGGAAGCCCAGACCGTGGATCTCGCACGTGACCACCTCAGTGGCCACACCCAGCAGCGTCGGGTCGGCGGCAGCAGCGGCGGTGGAGGTGCCAGCGAGCAACGCCCGGCCACCACACTCGGCCACGGCCTCGTCGGCCCCCTGGGGCAGCACGCCGTCTCGCACCACGATCACCGCGATCATCGTCAGGCAATCTAGGTGCTCGCCCCGCCCGACCCCTCACCCGTCCCGGCTCACTGCCCGTCGCCATGTCGCGCGAAATCCGCAACGAGCGGCGGAGAATGCGCGACACGGCGGGGAGTTGGGAGAGGAACGTGCTTGCCCTCGATGGCGCGGGCGGGTAGAACCAGCCCATGACTGGCACCGAAACACCCGCTGGCACCGCCACGCCTGCAGGAACCAGGGTGGTGCACACCGCGTGCACGCTCGACTGCCCCGATGCCTGCTCGCTCGCGGTCACCGTTGCCGACGGCGATGCCGGGCCGCGCATCGTCACCATCGACGCCGCGCCGGACAACCCACTCACCGACGGCTGGATCTGCGCCAAGGTGAAGCGCCATGCCGAGCGCGTGTATGCACCTGAGCGGGTGCTCACACCGCTGATTCGCAGTGGGTCGAAGGGCGAGGGCACGTTCCGTGCGGCCACGTGGGATGAGGCAACGGCACTCATCGCCGCCCGGATGCGTGGCGTCATCGAGCGCAAGGGAGCGGGCGCCATTGCTGCCTTCACCTACAACTCGTCGGCCGCGCGGGTGGAGCGCGCCAGCTTCACCGAAGCACTGTTCGCCGCAATCGGTGCGGCCGAGGTGGAGCACACCATTTGTGCGCACACCATGGGGGTGTCATGGCAGTCGGTGTTCGGCTCGATGCGGTCGGCCGACCCGCTCGATGTGGTGCACAGCAAGCTGGTGGTGGTGTGGGGGGCCAACCCGACGGTGAGCAACACGCACTTCCCGCCGTTGGTGCAGCAGGCAGTCCGATCCGGCGCGCGTGTGGTGGTGATCGACCCGCGTCGGACGGCCATGGCTGCACGTGCCGACCTGCATCTCGCGGTGCGGCCGGGCACCGACGCGGCCCTCGCCTACGCCGTGGCTCGGTGGTGGAAGCACGGCGACATGCTCTCCGCCGACTTCCTCGCTAGGCATGCGGACGGGTTCGGAAGCTTCCTGGAGGCTGCCGAGGAGTGGACACCCGAGCGCGCCGCAGAGGTCACCGGGCTCGAGGCTGCCGACATCGTCACGCTGGCGCAGTGGTGGGGCTCCACCCGTCCGTCGATGCTGCGTATCGGCTGGGGCCCCGAGCGCAACGCCAACGGCGGCGCCGCCTGCAGGGCCATCCTGTCGTTGCCCATGCTTGGAGGGCACTTCGGTGAACCGGGCAGCGGCGTCATCGGCTCCACCAGTACCGGTGCCGTGCAGTCGCGGCGCCGGTGGCCGGCCGAAGCACTCGATGGTCCACCGCGCCGCACCCTACCGATGCATCAGTTGGGGCAATGGTTGGCGCCCGAGAGTGACGATCCCTGCGAGGTGCTGTTCGTGCAAGGTGCGAACCCGGCCGTGATGTGTCCCGATCACGATGCAGTGGTGCGAGCCCTGCGCCGCGACGACGTGTTCACCGTGGTGCACGACCAGGTGCTCACCGACACCGCCCGTTTCGCCGACGTGGTGCTGCCCGCCACCACCAGCTTCGAACTCGACGACATGGGTGGCAGCTACGGATCGTTGATGGTGCTGCCGGTGAACCAGGTGATTCCTCCGGTGGGTGAGTCGCGCAGCAACGACGCGACCGGCCTTGCGCTCGCTCGGGCCATGGGCTTCGATTGGCACGCCTCGCCGGCCCGCAGCGCCGTCGACGACATCGGGCCGCGGCGTGCCGACGTTCCCACTCGGCAGTTCGTCGACACGTTCCCAGGTGCGAGCCATGGCGACCGGGCACAACTCGCCCACCCCCAGCACGGTGTGCCCCGCTACCAGCCGGTGGCCACCGACCCCGCCCACTACCCGCTCACGCTCATCTCGCCCGCAACCTCGAAGCTGGTCAACTCGATGTTCGGCGAGTTCCAAAGCCCGGCGCCGTCCATCCTGCTGCACCCCGACGATGCTGGGAAGCGCCGTCTCGTCGCTGGACAGTTGGTGGAGGTGCGCAGCTCCACGGGTGCCATTCAGGTCCCGCTCGAAGTGCACGACGCCACTCGCCCCGGCGTGGCGGTGATGAGCAAAGGCGTGTGGCTGCGCGAGTACCCCGGCGGTCGCGGCGTGAACTCGCTCACGCCCGCTACTGGCGACCCGTTGGCCAACGGCGCATGCTTCAACGACACCTTCGTGGAGGTGGCGGCGGTCTGAGCCACGGGAGTTCGTGACGGCCGCGTCGGGTTGGGGTCAAGAAGGTCACGCGGCGTGCCGATAGCACCTCGTGCCGCCGGACACCGCCACCGCCACACCCCCATCGCCGACGGTCGCCCCAAGCTCGGTTGGTGGGTCGACATCATCGTTCGAGCGGGCGATGATGGCGTATCAGCAGTCGCTTGCGGCGACCGCCCCATCGGCGCCAACTCGACGCAAGAAGAAGCGGTCAGGTGGGTTGGGCTCCGGGTTTCTCAAGCTCGCCCTGGTCGCTGCGCTCTGCGTCGGTGGCTACTTCGCGCTTGACTGGGCAATGCGACCGCCGATCCCCGACTACCCGGAGCGGCAGTTCGGTACCGCGACCCTTCGGGTGACTGCCCGAAGTGGCCTTGAGACCGCGGTGGTTCAGGGCGAGATCGATGCCTCGGGTCTCGTCAGCAGGTCGACATGGACGCTCTCCGACGGTCGGTCGACCACTGTGCTCAGCGACCCGACGTATGCCTACTTGTCGGCCGACGGCACCGCGTGGAAGCGCATCTCGTGGGACGACGCAGCCGCCAACATGCAGTTAGTGGCCGGGCTTCTGTCGATGGTTCACTTCAGCGACTGGGTCCCTGCTGCCGCCGAGGACTTCGTCACCATCAATACTCGCGACCCCGCCGTTCTTGGCGGCGTGGAGTTGACCCGCTACGACATCGTCATCGACTTGCCGGAGTTTGCGGATGAGGAACCTGACGCCTTTCGCGCCTACTCCCAACGAACCGGCCTTACCAGCGAGGTCGCCGTCTCGATGACGGTCTACGTCGACGACAACGGCTTCGTGTGGCGACTCGAGTCCGTTGACGGCTCGGACGGAGGCGCAGACACGCTCGTGATCGAACTCATCTCGGTGAGCGATGGGCTGCTCCTCGTCGAGTATCCGACGCAGTTCGAAGAGACTGACGGCCGGGTGGTGTCGCTCGCCGGCTAGCTCAACCGAGGCCGAGCACCCAGCCCTCCTCGGCCACGATGTCGTCGCGCTCGTCGGGCGTGACCTGCGGGGAGAACAGCGCAGGCAGCGAGCCAGCGGCGTTGAGTGCGGCCAGGTGTTGCGAGAGCGCCGTCACCTGCCGTGCATCCTTCACCGGGTGGTCGATGTGCGCGTGCGGCACCAGCGTGGGCCAGATCTCGGCGATCACGATCGCGGTTGGTTGCAGCACAGGGAGCGTCAGCCCGGTCTCGAACGGCCACACCTGCACACGGTGTGCCAACTCAGGGTGCGTGCGCAGTCGCTGCACCACCGGGATGCCCGTGAGGGTCTGGCTGCCCACGCTGCCAGCGCCGAGCAGGTGGCGAGTCGGGAACGGCCGCCACCCGTCGCCCCGCAGCCGAACCTCTGCATGGCGGAGCTCGGGAACTGCCAACTCGGTGAGCGGCTTGTGACGAGTGAGGTGCGGTCCCGCAGCGGACGGGGCGACACCCCAGAACCACAGGCTGCCGATGCGCTCGTTGAGGTCGGCGGCGACCTGCCATCGGTTGTTGGCGTTGTCGGCGCCGTCGACGATCGAAGCCGAAAGGTGTCGCCACGCCCTCTCCCACGGTGCCCCCGGCCCACCCAGTCGAGCGGCGCGAGCGAACCCTCGCGGGTAGCCGAGCGGGAAATCGAACCCCAGCAGCACCGGTCCGTCGGTGGCCTGCAGAAGGCTCACAAGGTGGTCGAACGCGGCTGAGCGCGTGGGCGGGTTCGTTGGTGTTGGATGCGACACCCAAATCGAGTCGGCACCCGTCTTCGGTCATCAACGGACGCACCATACTGATAGCGCACCTGCGCCCAGCCGGTCACGCCCGGCTTGACGCAATGCCGAACCGCGTAGAACGGAATCTGCTGAGTAAGCTGATCAACGAAGTAGGGACGCTCGGGGCGCGGCCCCACCAGACTCATGTCACCGACAAGCACATTGAAGAGCTGCGGCAACTCGTCGATGCGAAGCTTGCGGATCACCCGACCCACGCGGGTCACGCGATCATCGTTCGAACTCGCCCAACGAGGCTTGCCATCACGCTCCGCATCGCGGCGCATGCTACGGAACTTGATCACACGGAATGGCTTTCCGCCCAGCCCCACGCGCTCCTGGCCATAGAACACTGGCGCACCATCCTCAAGCAGGATCAATATCGCAGTGATGATCATCACTGGCAGGGCCAGAATCAGGAGAAGCGAACCAACCACAAGGTCGAACACCCGCTTGATGAACGTCCGCGCCCACCCCTGACGAAAGCCATCACCGTAGATCAGCCAACTCGCACGCAGCGAATCCAGCCGAATCTGACCGAGCGAGCGCTCGAAGAATGTGGACAGGTCCAGGATCCGGATACCACCAAGCTTGCAATCGAGCAGTTCGCGCAGGGATAGAACTCCACCTCGCCGCTCGCGCACAGCGACGATCACCTCGTCTACACGGAGCTTGCCAGCAACGTCAAGCAGGCTACCCGGAGGCAAAACCTGACGTGGCTCGACCTCGACACGCTCCTGCCCACCCACAGGAAGGAACCCCACGACATCCACGCTGCGCTGCAAAGGCCGCGTCAGATCCCTGTACACAGCCAGGGCATCCCGTCCGGTCCCCACGATCAGGACACGCGGCACGAAGAAACCTGCAGCCTGGCGCTGATTGACCACCACCCTGAGCATCAGCAGCGAGCACAACAAGACAAGGATGCTCACCTGCATCGGGTGCGGCGCGATCTCCGGCCAGGGCATCAGGCCAAACGTCACGTACGCCACCGGCACACTGACGACAAGGGAGAGTGCCACGCGCGCAAATGCCTGCCTGCGGCAACGCTGATACACAGGCCGGTACAAGCCCATCGCGGCATTGAGACCGATCATGGATGCCGCGAACACCAGCGCGGCAGGCACCCAGGCCGCCCAGTCAAGGGCACCGGGCGCAGCCTGGAAGGCAACAGCCCCCAGCACCACGATGAACAACAGCGCAGCATCGAACAAGACCTGATGCAGCGTATGCGTTGGTAGGTAATGGCTGAAGATCTTCAGCATGGAGAACCTCTGCGTCCGTGGTCGTGTTCGTCGGCTAGACCTTCCGGTCTGCCAGCTCGCCACCAAGATAGCTGATCGACCCATGCACGCCTATTAAATCGATCACGCTCATCGACCAAGAGTCGAAGTTAAAAAATCAATCGAAACAACAGATTCAAGCAAAACCGCAGATCGACACATCCCGCGAGCATTGATTTTAGCATGTGGAGACGGTAGCTTTCCGAGGCTAGACCCCTCACCCACCCCAGGAGAAAAGCATGAGCAGCACGGCCCGCGATTTCGCTGAAGTTTATGGATATCAATTCGAAGACCTCACCGTTGGCATGAACGCCGCAGTCTCACGCACCGTCAGCGAAGCGGACATCCTGCTGTTCGCTGGCGTTTCGGGGGACACCAACCCAGTACACCTGGACGAAGAGTTCGCTGCCAGCACGATGTTTGGCGGACGTATCGCGCACGGCATGCTCTCCGCAGGCTTGATCTCCGCCGTCTTCGGAACCCGCCTGCCCGGTCCCGGCTGCATCTACCTTTCCCAGAACCTCAAGTTCAAGGCACCGGTCAAGGTCGGTGATACGGTCGTTGCGCGTGTTACGGTCAAAGAGCTGAAAGTCGAAAAACGCCGCGCCGTTTTCTCGACGGTTTGCACTGTGCGAGGGGCAGTCGTTCTCGACGGCGAAGCCGAGCTGCTCGTACCGGCACGCGACTGACTCATCCCCCACTACGCGCCCGACCGAACGTCAGCCTTGCCGCGTTTTCGAGCGCGTTGTGGGTGGCGTTTATGTTTATTCGGCGCGTTGACGTAACAAAGCCCTGCTTTCTTTTGAGAGCAGGGCTTTGTTTTGTGGGTTAGTCTGACGATGACCTACTTTCACGAGGGCGGACCTCACTATCATCGGCGCATGTGCGTTTCACGGTCCTGTTCGG
>DMQJ01000132.1:0-4664 GCA_003455715.1 Acidimicrobiaceae bacterium
CTTCACGGCCGCCAACTGCGCCTCGTACTCGGCCACTTCGGCGCGTGCCGAGGCACGCTCGGCGTCGGCCTGCTCGTGGTCGGCACGGATGCCGGCGTAGCGGGCGTCCATCCCCTTCTTCAAGCGCGGGAACAAGAAGAAGCGCATGAGGAGGGCGAAGACGATGAACGAGCCGGCGCCCCATGCGAGTTCTTTCAACTCGGGGACGATCGGGCCGGGCCCTTCGCCCGCTTCGACGCCTTCGGCGGCGATGCGGTGGCTGAGCCATTGGAGATGTTTGACGGCTGTCAACACATCAACTCCATTCGGGTGAATTCGGACGTGGGGTGGTGTTCAAACGGTGGATCGACTTCGAAATCGGTCGGGTGACCGATCAGAGACCGATGAGGATGAAGACCACGAAGCCGATGAGGGCGAGCGCCTCGGTGAAGGCGATGCCGAGGAACATGGTGGTACGCACCATGCCGGCGGCCTCGGGCTGGCGGGCCATGGCCTCGACCGACTTACCGACGAGGTAACCGATGCCGATGCCGGGGCCGATGGCGGCGAGGCCGTAGGCGAAACCGGCCGAGCTGGCGGCCTCAGCGGCCTTCAGACCGTCGGCGTCGATACCAGTAGCTGCCACGAGGTTGGCGAAAGCTTCCATTGTGTATGTGTCTCCTGATGAGTGTTCTGGGTAGTTGGAGATCTGGTGAGATCAGTGCTCGGGGTGAGCGGCACCACCGATGTACACGGCGGTGAGGATGGTGAAGATGTAGGCCTGCAGGAAAGCCACCAACACTTCGAATGCCGTGAGGAACACGAGCATGAAGAACGGCAGGATGGCCATCGGCTTGAGCAGGAACACCTGCGTGTGGGCGGTGATGAGCGACTCGGTGAGCAGCGCGAAGGTGACGAGCAGGATGTGCCCGGCCAGCATGTTGGCGAAGAGTCGCACCGTGAGCGAGAACGGCCGCACGATGATGTTGGAGATGAACTCGATAACGCCCACGAGCGGCTTGAGGGCCAGGGGCACGCCGGGGGGCCACACGGTGTGGGTGAGGTAGCTGATGCCCTGGTGCTTGAAGCCGACGCCGTTGTAGACGACCCACACCAGCAGGGCGAGGAACATCGGGATGGCCATGCGAGCCGTGGCGGGCATCTGCAGGATGGGAATGATGCCCGGCACGTTGCAGAGGTAGATGAAGATGAACAGGCTGAGCAGGAACGGGGTCCAGCCAAGGCCGCTCTTGCCCATCGTCTGCATCACGATGCCGTTCTCGACGAACTCCACCGTCGACTCGGCCAGGTTGCGCACACCCTTGGGCGCCACCTTGGCGTCCTTGCTGCCGGCAAGCAGGAAGACGACGATGCCGATCAACGCCGACGCGACCGCGATGAGGGCGATCTTGTTGAACGTCGGGAAGATGTCGGCCCATCGAAGGATGGCGTTGATCTCGGGGAACTTGAAGGCTTCAGCGATCACGATGATTCCTGTGGGTTACGGGCGGGCCGGTTTGAGACCTGGGTGGGCAAGGGAGAGGGCGACGTACTTCATCTCCCACACGAGGAGACCGAGGTGCGTCACGATGATGGTCGCTCCGAGGGCCGGAAGCGAAATCCAACCGGCGTCCTTCACCAGGAGCACCGCAAGGAAGATGAGGCCGAGGCGTACGAGGTAGCCGAACAGCACGGCACCCATCATCAGCCCAAGGCTGATGCGGGCCGTGGTGGCCACGATGGCGGCGGCGAGGGCGAAGTTGAGCAGCACGATGGCCACACCGTAGGCGCTGCTGTAGGCCCCGTTGAGCCCCCAGATGAATCCGCACACGGCGATGAGCAACGGGGCAACGATGAGGCCGCGGCGGATGATGTCTTTCGACACCATCGCCTCCGTGGACGGGCCACTGAGCACGGTGGTGATGGGGTCCGGCTCGGTCATGGTCATGCCGCCTGCTCCGACGGCGAGGTGCTGGCAGGACGGGCCTGGCGAGACTGGGCACGCTCGGCTTCGAGCTGCTCCATCGTGGCGTTGTACTCGTAGTACATCTTCACGAACTGGCCGACCACGGAGAACAGTACGAGCCCGATGGCGAACGCCGGCCACGTGCCGAGCCACCGATCGATGAGGGCACCGATGCCGAGGAACACCAACATCACCAAGGCGAAATCCATGCCCCGGCCGAGCGAGCTGCTCTGTTGGGCCGCACTCACCGTGCGGGGCGTCGGCAGGATTTTCACGGGGCTGGGGCAGTCCTCGGGTGGCGCGCCGGACACGACGGTGTGTCCGAGCTTGTGAACGCGCACACAATCTAGCCACACCCCCCTCCCCTCCCGCAACTCCTCCCACCAGCTCCCCCACCCCAACCCCGCTTTACGTAAAAGGTGACAGCCCAGAACCGCTGGTCGGGCGGGGTCAGCGGGCGTTCGGCTTTGTCACAAAGGCGGCCAGGCGCCTCGGGGAGCCGTCAGGAGCGGCGACGGCGGATCTGGGGGTGGAGCACGGTGTACAGCAGCAGGCCGAGCATGGCTGCGCCGATGGGGATGTAGCTCACGCCGCTGCCGGTGAAGACCGGGTAGAGCACGAACGCCGACAACAGGCCGGTCCACGCCCACAGGATGAGCACGCTGCGCCGCTGGCCGTGGCCCATCTCCATCAGACGATGATGCAGGTGACCCTTGTCGGCAGACGCGACACCTTGGCGCTTGGCCGCGCGCCGAACGATGGCCCACAGCGTGTCGAGAATCGGCACGCCAAGAATGAACAGCGGAATGAACAGCGGGGCCAGGAAGAAGTAGGTCTGGCCCACGAACCGGTCGGTGTTGGGGTCGGCGCGGCCACCCACCACCGAGGTGCTCACCGCCATCAGCAGCCCCAACAGCAGCGCACCGCCGTCGCCCATGAAGATCTTCGCCGGATTGAAGTTGTGCGGAAGGAACCCGATGCAGATGCCGGCGGTGAGGATGGCCACGAGCGGGCCGATGTTGGGTTGACTGAGCATCCCCACTGCAGGGTCGGCAAGCCGCTGGCTGTAGAGAAAGAACGCGCCAGCACCGATGGCCACGATGCCGGCGGCCAACCCGTCGAGCCCGTCGATGAGGTTGATGGCCATGGTCATGCCCAGCAACCACACGGCCGTCACCAGTGGCACCCAATCGTCGCTGAGCAGGAACACGTCGAGGAACGGGACACGGAAGTAGAACATCGTGACGCCGTAGTAGACGAGCACCACGGCCACCAGCATCGTGCCCGCGACCTTCGCCGGCGCAGAGATCTCTCGAATGTCGTCGATGAAGCCGACCAGGAACATGAGCACGGCGGCGATGAGCACGCCTTGCGGCTCGGAACTGCGCGCAAAGACGGGGTCGAATGCGTCGAGCAGCCGGGCGACGCCGAGCGCGAACACGAACCCCACCACCATCGCAATGCCACCGACGTCGGGGGTGGTGACGGTGTGCACGCGACGTTCGTCGGGCGCCACCACCCATCCCATCCGACGAGCGATGCGCACCACGATGGGCGTCGTGACGAACGTCGCTACCGCAGCGACCGCTCCGACGAGCAGGTAGGCGGCGGTGGACGGCATTGCGGGGCCGGCAGGTCAGACGTAGGCGGGGAACTGGGCGCAGAGTGCAGCGACGTCGGCGCGAGCAGCCGCTACCTCAGCCGCATCGCTGCGGTGACGCAGCACCCGGGCGATGAGCGCAGCGATCTCGACCATCTGCGGTTCCTTCATGCCCTGAGTGGTGACCGACGGCGTACCGATTCGCACCCCGGACGTGACGAACGGGCTGCGCGGGTCGTCGGGCACGTTGTTCTTGTTGAGCGTGATGCCGGCCTCGTCGAGGACGTTCTGCGCCTCCTTGCCGGTGAGGTCGGCGTCGAACGGGCGCAGGTCGACGACCATGAGGTGGTTGTCGGTGCCGCCGCTCACCAAACGGAAGCCCTGTCCGACCAGCGCCTCAGCGAGAGCACTGGCGTTGGACACGATCTGCGCGGCGTAGTCGCTGAAGCTCGGTTGCATCGCCTCGAAGAACGCAACCGCCTTGCCCGCGATGACATGCTCGAGCGGGCCACCCTGCCAGCCGGGGAAGACGGCCTTGTCGATCGCTGCTGCGTGCTCCTGCTTGCACAGAATCGTGCCGCCGCGAGGGCCGCGGAGGGTCTTGTGGGTGGTGAACGTGACGATGTCGGCGTACGGCACCGGGTTGGGCGCCACGCCACCGGCGATGAGGCCAGCGATGTGCGCGGCGTCGAACATGAACAGCGCGCCCACTTCGTCGGCGATGGCCTTGAACGGCGCCGGGTCGAGGCGGCGGGGGTAGCTGGTGGTGCCGGCGACGATGAGCTTGGGTCGGTGCTGCAGTGCAAGATCGCGCACCTGGTCCATGTCGATGCGCTCGTCGCCAGGGGTGACCTTGTAGGGCACGAAGTGGTAGAGCAGACCGCTGGCGTTCACCGGTGAGCCGTGGGTGAGGTGCCCACCGTGATCGAGGCTGAGGCCGAGCACAGTGTCGCCAGGCTTGAGAATGGCCTGGTAGGCGCACATGTTGGCGTTGGCGCCAGAGTGAGGCTGCACGTTGGCGTGGTCGGCGCCGAACAACGCCTTCACCCGCTCGATGGCGATGGCTTCGATGGAGTCGACCACCGCATTGCCGCCGTAGTAGCGCTTGCCGGGGTAGCC
>DMQJ01000132.1:4911-7164 GCA_003455715.1 Acidimicrobiaceae bacterium
GCCCTCGGCGTACTTGTTGGTGAGGGCGCTGCCGACGGCGCGCATCACCGCGGGCGACGTGAAGTTCTCGCTGGCGATGAGTTGCAGGCCGGTGACCTGTCGCTGCACCTCGGCGGCGATGAGGGCCTCCACCTCGGTGTCGGGAGTGGTGTCGCTGGGGAAGGGCATGGGGGTGCTCCGTCGTTGGGGGTCGGTACGTCAGCCGCGCGCTGCTTCGTCGCGCTCGATCTGCATCAGTTGTTCGACGCGGCGGGCGTGCCGACCGCCTTCGAACTGAGTGGTCATGAACGTGGCCAGAATTTCCTCGGCGAGGCCGATGCCCACCACCCGGCCACCGATGCTGAGAACATTGGCGTCGTTGTGGGCGCGGGCCATGCGAGCCGTGTAGAGGTCGTTGCACAGGGCGGCGCGCACCCCGCGCACTTTGTTGGCAGCGAGTTGTTCACCCTGGCCGCTGCCGCCGAGCACGATGCCGAAGTCGGCTCCGCCGTCGCGCACCGTACGGCCCACGGCGGCGCAGATGGGCGGGTAGTCGCAACTCTCGGTGCTGTGCGTGCCATGGTCGATCACCTCGTGGCCTCCGGCCTGGAGCACCCCGACGAGGTGCTGCTTCAAGTCGAACCCTGCGTGGTCGGAGCCGATGGCGACACGTGACATCGCGCTGAGTGTAGGCCCGGTGGCCGTCCGGGCGCCGGTTCGCTCCGGGAGTGGCTCGCTCCGTACCCTGGCGGCGATGTCATCCCCCTCCTCCCTCGACCCCCGCACCCCTGTGCTGATCGGCGCCGGCCAGTTCCTTCACCGCGCCTCGGGCCTCGACGACTCCCTCGAGCCCACCGCTTTGATGGCCGAGGCCGTTCGAGCCGCAGCCACCGACGCCGGCCTCTCCGGTGTTCCGAACCCCGACAGTGTTCGCGTGGTTGGCCTCCTGAGCTGGCGCTACGGCGACCCGGCGTTCGTGCTCGCCGAGCAGATGGGTCTGTCGCCTCGCGAGACCGCCGTCACCACGATGGGCGGCAACAGCCCGCAAACGCTCGTGAACGGCACCGCCCTCGAGATCCAACGCGGTGAACTCGACCTAGCCATTCTCAGCGGTGGCGAGTCGTGGCGCACCCGCATGCGCGCCCGTAAGGCCAACGTGGAGATGCCGTGGTCGAAGGCGCCCGACGAGCAAATGCCGCGGCTCTTGGGTGAAGACCTCGACATGACCCACCCCGACGAACGCGCCCGCGGGCTGGTGATGCCACCGCAGGTCTACCCCATCTTCGAAACGGCTCTGCGCGCTGCCGCTGGCCGCAGCGTGGACGAGCACGCACGGTTCGTGGCATCGCTGTGGTCCCGCTTCAGCGAGGTGGCGGCCACCAACCCGTACGCCTGGATTCGCGAGGCCCGCTCAGCCGACGAGTTGATGACCACCGGGCCACAGAACCGGATGATCGGCTTCCCCTACCCGAAGCTCTTGAACTCCAACAACGACGTCGACATGGGTGCTGCACTCATCATGTGCAGTGCCGAGAAGGCGACCGCTCTGGGTGTTCCCCGCGACCGGTGGGTGTTCCCGCACAGCGGCGCCGACTGCCACGAGCACCAGTACATCAGCCACCGATGGAGCTTCTCGGAGACGCCAGCCATCGCTCTTGGCGGGCGGCGCGCGCTCGAGTTGGCGGGTATCGGTATCGACGATGTCGACATCGTCGACCTGTACTCGTGCTTCCCGTCGGCGGTGCAGTTGGGCGCGCAGAGCCTGGGCCTTTCGCTCGATCGGCAACTCACACGCACGGGTGGCCTCACGTTCGCTGGCGGGCCGTGGAACAACTACGTGATGCATGCCATTGCCACCGTCATGAACGACCTGCGCGATGGGGCCGGAAGCACCGGACTGGTCTGGGCCAACGGCGGCTACGCCACCAAGCACAGCTTCGGCGTGTACCGGCTCACGCCGCCCGCCGGAGCGTTCCAACATGCGTACCCGCAGGATGAGATCGACGCCATGCCGCGTCGCGATCTGGCTGCGCCCTCCGACGCAGTCGGCGCCGCAACCATCGAGGCGTACACCGTGATGCACTCCCGAGAGGGTGTCCCCGAGACCGCCTTCGCCGCGTGCCTCCTGGCCGACGGCCGCCGCGCTTGGGGCACCAGCACCGACCCCGGATTGGCCGCCGCGATGTGCGAGGGCGAATGGGTGGGCCGCTCCGCCACCCTCTCCCCCGACGGCACCCTCTCCCCCACCTGACACCCCCGGCTCCACCCCGTTTC
>DMQJ01000359.1:0-230 GCA_003455715.1 Acidimicrobiaceae bacterium
ACCGCCCTCCGCATTCTCGACGTGGCTGGCCGGCCCGACATCCCCGTGGCCCACGGCGCGGCCCGCCCACTGGCGATGCCATACCGCGGTCCAGCCGACTTCGTGCACGGTGCCAACGGGCTGGCCGACGTCGCCCTGCCTGCGCCGACCCGCGAACCCCACCCGCTCGATGCCGCACACTTCATCATCGAGCAGGTCGACGCCCACCCGGGCGACATCACGCTCGTCCC
>DMQJ01000359.1:459-676 GCA_003455715.1 Acidimicrobiaceae bacterium
CGGCCCGCTCACCAACATTGCGCTGGCGTTCCTTCTCCGACCCGACCTGCCCACGAAGCTGAAGGGCATCGTGCTCATGGGCGGCAACGCGTTCGTGCCCGGCAACGCCTCCCCCGCTGCCGAGGCCAACATCCTCAACGACCCCGAGGCCGCCGACCTGGTGTTCGGCGCCGACTGCCCCATCGTGATGTGCGGCCTCGATGTCACCGAGGCCACC
>DMQJ01000359.1:873-4833 GCA_003455715.1 Acidimicrobiaceae bacterium
GGCCTCGATGTCACCGAGGCCACCATCATGAGCAGCGAGCAGATCGCCACGATTGCCGGCTTCGGCAACCCGCGGGCCGACCTCGCCGCCCAAATCCTCCCCTACTACCGCGACTTCCACCTGTCGCACGGTGGGCCCGACGGCATCCACGTGCACGACTCCACCTGCATCTCGTACCTCATCGCACCCCAGCACTATGGCGTGCGCCACCACCCGGTGCGGGTCGACACCGGCTGGTCGGTGGGCCGGGGCAAGACGTGGCCCACGACGCGCCATGCGCTCGCCGAGGGACCGTGGGCGGGTCGCCGGGCGGTCACCATACTCACCGAGGTGAACAGCGACGCCGTCGTGGCCCTCGAGCTCGAACGCCTCGCCCGCTGACGCACCCCCGGCCTAGTGTCGACGGGGTATGCATGAGTTCTTCGACGACATCTGCCCACATCCGGAAGGACTGAACCCGGAGGACGATCTCGTCCACGAGCGTTCGTACGTGGTGCGCGCGTACCGCAAGGACGACAGCACGCTGTGGCTGCGGGGCGCCGTCCGAGATCAGAAGCCGCCCGGCCTGTACGTGCCCACCGACACCGAGCCGCTCACCGTGCACCACATGATCGTCGACATGCATGTCGCCATCCCCTCGCTGGAGATCGTGTGGGCCAACGCTGCGCTCGAGACGCACCCGCACACCAACTGCCCGCGCATTGAAGACCACTACAAGAACCTCATCGGCCTGTCGATCGCTCGCGGTTACACCCACAAGGTACGTGAGCTGTTCGGCGGGCCGCGCGGGTGCACCCACACCACTGCGCTGCTGCAGGCGATGGCGCCGGTGGCCATTCAGTCGATGTGGTCGTTCCGCGTTTTGGCCGCCCGTGCGGCGGGAGCGAGTGGCGCACGACCCGACTTCACCTCTACCGAGTCGCGGATGCGGGCGATGGCGATGAACATCAACACCTGCCACATCTGGGACGAAGATGGCGAGCAGGTGAGCAACATCAAGGCAGGCATGCCGATGGAGATTCCCGTATGGGTGGTGAAGCGCTACGGCGAGTTGGGCCTCGACCCGAAGACCTGGCACGCCGAAGACTGAAGCTGGCGCACCAGGGCGGGTCGCCTAGCGTCCTGCGGGGTGCCACAGGGCGCCGTCGCTTCCGGGCAGCGCGATCACCCGGCCACCTTCGTCGTGCACCAGGCTGAGCAACGCCGGGTCGCTAGTTGCCAGCGCCGCGTCACGATCGAGCGCGAGGGCCGCGGCGCAGCAGTCGGCGAGGCTCACTGCTCGTCGCGTGCGGTGGTAGTGCGCAGCCCGTAACGCCGCAGCATCGAAGGCGACGAGTTCGTCGACCGCCGAGACGGTGAGCCCGAGGTGGGAGAGGTCGGCGGCCAAGACCTCGGGGTCGGCGCCGTTCACCCGCACCATGCGATCGACCGCCTCGGCCAGATTGATGCCGGAGACGAGTATCTGCTCGCCCGACAAGATCAGGTCACGAACCAGCGGCGCTGCCGCCTCCAGCGCCAGGTACGCCTCCAGCGCGTACGCGTCGAGCACGATCACGTTGTTCCTCCCGCTCGGCCTCTTCCTCGCGCGCGGCGCGGCGGCCCTCGTCGACGGTCTCCTTGGCCAGGTGGCGATACTTCCCCATCAGTGATCGGACAAAGTCGGGGTCGAGCGGGCGCACCACCAAGCCACTGGGGAGGTCGGTAATGACCACCGTGTCGGTGTTCCAGCGCTTGCGCACTTCGGCAGGCAGCGAGACGGTGCCGTTGCGCGACACCTTCATCGTCCAGACGGCATGAGTGGCTCCGTTCATGACGGCATCATACAGATCGAGCGAATCGTTGTATGCCCGCGTCTACACCACGCCGTCGGCGCGTAGGCGGTCGAACACCGCGGTGGCGGCGTCGGCAGCAGCGAGAGCGACGGTGTCGATGTGCACCTCAGGGTGTTCGGGCGGTTCGTACGGCGAGTCGATACCCGTGAAGTTGGCCAGCTCGCCGCGGCGTGCCTTCGCGTACAACCCCTTGGGATCGCGCTGCTCGGCGACGTGCAACGGCGTGTCGACGTACACCTCCACGAACTGCACGTCGCCCACCCGCTCGCGGGCCATTCGACGCTCGGCGCGGAACGGCGAGATGAACGACACCAACACCACCAGACCGGCGTCGGCCATGAGGGCCGCTACCTCCGCGACTCGACGAATGTTCTCCACCCGGTCGGCTTCGGTGAACCCGAGGTCGCGGTTCAGGCCGTGGCGCACGTTGTCGCCATCGAGCAGATAGGTGTGCACACCCTCGGCGTGGAGGCGGGCCTCCACCAGGTTGGCGATGGTGCTCTTGCCCGAACCGCTGAGTCCGGTGAACCACACCACGGCCGGACGGTGCCGCTTCAGTTCGGCACGGGCCGCACGATCCACCGTGAGTGCCTGCCAGTGGATGTTGTGCGACCGCCGCAGCGCGAAGTGCAGCATGCCGGCGCCCACGGTGTTGTTGGTGAGACGGTCGATGACGATGAACGAGCCGGTGTCGCGCAGTTCGCTGTACGGGTCGAACGGAACTGGCCGGTCGAGCGACACGTTGCACACACCGATCTCGTTGAGCTCCAGCGTGTTGGCTGCGAGGTGCTCGAGGGTGTTGACGTTCACCCGGTACTTCGGGTGGCCGATGGAGGCGCCCACCGTCCGAGTGCCGATCTTCACCAAGTAGGGGCGCCCGGGCAGCATCGGCTGCTCGTGCATCCACACCACGTCGGCTTCGAACTGGTCGGCAACACCGGCGGGTTCGTCGGCAGCACACAGCAGGTCGCCTCGGCTCACGTCGACCTCGTCGGTGAATGTGAGCGTGACCGACTGCCCCGCCACCGCAAGGGCGAGGTCGCCGTCGAGGGTGACGACCCGTGCAACGGTGGTCTCGACGCCCGAGGGCAGCACACGCACACGCTGCCCAGGACGAACGTCGCCCGCGGCGATGAGCCCTGCCACGCCACGGAAGTCGAGCGACGGCCGCACCACCGACTGCACCCACATGCGAAGGGGTCTGGCGCCTGCCTCGTTGGCCACCTCAACGGTCTCGAGGTGGTCGAGCAGTGTGGGCCCCGCGTACCAGGGGGTGTGCCCCGATGTGGCGACCACGTTCTCGCCCAGCAGCGCCGAGAGCGGGATGGCGGTGACGTCGGTGAGGCCGATGGCGGCAGCCATCTCGCCATACTCGGCAACGATGTCGTCGAAGCGGTCCTGCGACCAGTCGACGAGGTCCATCTTGTTCACCGCCACCACCACCGAGCGGATGCCGAGCAGCGACACGAGGTAGCTGTGACGACGCGTCTGAGTGAGCACACCTTTGCGGGCATCAATGAGGATGACCGCCAGCGACGCGGTGGACGCACCCGTGACCATGTTGCGCGTGTACTGCTCGTGCCCTGGCGTGTCGGCGACGATGAACGTGCGCCGGTCGGTGCCGAAGTATCGGTAGGCGACATCGATGGTGATGCCCTGCTCGCGCTCGGCCTGCAGTCCGTCGGTCAGCAGCGACAGATCGACGGCGCTCATGCCGCGCTTGGCCGAAGTCTTTTCGATCGCGCTGAGGGTGTCGACCAGTATGGTCTTGGTATCGAACAGCAGGCGTCCGATCAGGGTGCTCTTGCCGTCATCGACGCTTCCGCAGGTCAGGAAGCGCAGCAGGCCGTGGTCGTGATCCGGCAATTGTTCGGGGGCGGACATGGTCATGATTCCTATGAGGCCATCAGTTCGGTGCGGACGGGTTTGCCCTTCGAGGTCAAGGGGCGGGCTGAGTGGGGAGGGGCGCAAGGGCGCCGTGGCGACGCCGCATGCCCGACCCGGGGGGCGCCTGCCAAGTGCTGGCGCGAGCGTGCGCTCAGAAGTAACCTTCCTTCTTGCGCTGCTCCATCGACGCCTCGGAGGTTTGATCGTCCATCCGGGTGGCGCCGCGCTCGGTGATCGTCGT
>DMQJ01000359.1:4972-6530 GCA_003455715.1 Acidimicrobiaceae bacterium
CGCCTCGGAGGTTTGATCGTCCATCCGGGTGGCGCCGCGCTCGGTGATCGTCGTGGACGCGGTTTCGAGCAGGATCTTGGCGACCGTGTCGGCGTCCGATTCGACCGGCGCGGTGCAGGTGATGTCGCCCACCGTGCGAAACCGCACCCGCATGTCTTCGATCTTGTCGTCGGGGCGGGCGGGCGTCAGTTCGGTGACCGGCTGCAGCAGATCGCCCTTGCGCACGACCGGACGGACGTGGGCAAAGTAGATCGACGGCAATTCCAGCTCTTCGCGCTGGATGTATTGCCATACATCGAGTTCGGTCCAGTTGCTGATCGGGAAGGCGCGGATGTTCTCGCCCTTGTGGCTGCGGGCGTTGTACAGGTTCCACAACTCCGGTCGCTGGTTCTTGGGGTCCCACTGGCCGAACTCGTCGCGAAAACTCATGATCCGTTCCTTGGCGCGGGCCTTTTCCTCGTCACGCCGGGCGCCGCCGATGCAGGCATTGAAGCCGAACTCCTCGATCGCCTCGAGCAGCGTCACCGATTGATGCTTGTTGCGTGATTCTCCGGGATGCTTGAGCACTACCGTGCCTCGCGCCATCGAGTCTTCGACCGAGCGTACGATCAGCCGCTCGCCCAGTTCGGCCGCGCGCTTGTCGCGGAAGTCGGTGACTTCGCGATAGTTGTGACCGGTATCGATATGCATCAGCGGAAACGGAAAGCGTCCCGGGCGAAAAGCCTTCTCGGCGAGTCGCAGCATGCAGATAGAATCCTTGCCGCCGGAGAACAGGAGCACCGGATTGGAACACTGGCCCGCCACTTCACGCATGATGTGGATGGCTTCGGCCTCGAGCCAGTCGAGGTGGGAGAGGGTTTGTCGGGTGAGCGTTGACATGGCCTTTTACAGATCCTTGACAGGGTCGCGGAGGGTGGCCGCGATTGCGGGCCGCTTCTTGGACGGGCGCGATTCTAACCCGCATCGGGTATGTTCGTTCATGCCTTGCCCTCCTTTACATGAAGGCCGCACTCCTTGGTCTCGGGGTTCTCCCACCACCACCGTCCGGCGCGAACGTCTTCGCCGACGGCGATGGCGCGGGTACACGGCGCACAGCCGATGCTCGGGTAGAACTGATCGTGGAGCGCGTTGTAGGGCACCTGGTGCAGGCGGATGTAAGCCCAGACTTCGGTCTCGCTCCAGTCCGACAGCGGATTGAACTTCTCGAGGCCATTGCCGGCGTCGAATTCGCGCAGTGGCAGCCCGGCGCGCGTGACCGACTGGGCCGCGCGCAGACCGGTCACCCAGGCCTTCTTGCCGGCGAGCGCCCGACCGAGCGGTCCGATCTTGCGCACCTGACAGCACACCTTGCGCAGCGCCACCGAATCGTAAAAGGCGTTGATGCCATGGGCGCGCACGAAGGTTTCGACCGCGCCCGACTCGGGGAAGTAGATCCGGAGCGTCGCGCCGTAGCGTTTTTCAACCTCGCCGATCAGCGCGTAGGTTTCGGCCGGCAGCCGCCCGGTGTCGAGCGAGAAGATCTCGATCGGCAGCCCGCCGGTCATGATGATGTCGGTCA
>DMQJ01000508.1:0-254 GCA_003455715.1 Acidimicrobiaceae bacterium
TGGCGGCGCCCCCTCGCTCGCGCCGCCGTCGTTCGATGCCCCGTCGTCGGGTGGGGGTTCGGGTGGTGGATCGGGTGGAGGGGCGCCGCGTTCGGCCCCCCGCACCGAGAGCGCTCCGCGCCAAGAGGCCCCCACTCCGCCTCCGCCCCCTGCGTCGGAGGCACCCGCGGCCCCCGAGATGGATGCCCCCGTCGTCGACGCTCCGGTGAATGCCGAGTTCGAGGCCGCCCGCGCCGAGCTGCTGAGCCGCATCG
>DMQJ01000508.1:460-8254 GCA_003455715.1 Acidimicrobiaceae bacterium
CGACTCGCTCGACCTCGGTGAGGGTGTATCGGCTGAGGAATTGGCCGAGCTGCAGAACGACCTGCGCCGCACTGTCGAGCGGTTCGAGCCCCGCCCCGGCGAGTCGGTGGAGGACGCGCTGGCCGCGCTCCGCGGAGAGTACGACGACCAGGTGCAAGACTTCACCCAAGACCAGCAACTGGAAGCGCTCATCGACGAGCAGCTCCGCGACGAGCAGGAGGAGGCTGCACAGGCGGCCACCGAGGCCGACTTCGACGCCACCCGCGCCGAACTGCTCAGCCGTATCGACTCGCTCGACCTCGGTGAGGGCGTGTCGCCCGAAGACCTGGCTGCCCTCCAGGAGGAGCTGCGCCAGACCGTAGAGCAGTTCCAGGTGGCCGACGGTCAGACGGCCGACGAGGCCCTCGCCGCTCTACGCAACGAGTACGACGCACGGGTGCAGGACTTCACCCAAGACCAGCAGATCGAAGCGCTCATCGACGAGCAGCTTCGGGAGGAGCAGGAGACCCCTGCGGAGGGTGAGACGACAACCGAGGGTGAAACCCCGGCTGAGGGTGAGACCCCGGCTGAGGGTGAGACCCCGGCCGATGCTCCCGCAGAGAGCGACGGCGGTGGGCTGCCTGACGGATGGGAGATGATCCCTGGCGTCGTCGGCTACGTCGTGCTCGACGAGGCCGGCAATCCGGTGCCGCAGGAGACGCTCGACGAGATGGGCATCGACACCGGTGTTCCTTCACTCGACGACGTTGCCCCAGCTCCCAACGATGGCATCGGCATCGACGACCTCGGCCTCGAACTTCCCGACATCAACCTCCCGTCGGCGGAGATGCCCGCGGCCGAGATGCCAGTCGTCGACTTCGACGCCGTGGTGAAGCCGGCCGTGATCGACGACGGGTTCGACGAGATGGTGGAGGCACCCGACCTCACCCTGCCGGAAGGCTTCCGCCCCGAGTTCCCGATGCCGGTGGGCGACGCCCCGCTGGAAGTGATGGACGTCGACGTGCTCGGAACGGCGGAGATCACGCCGCTGGTCGACCGTGTGCTGCCTGAGGGCATCGACCCGATCGACATGGTGTCGGCGGTGGAGGTACCCGACGAAGTGTTCGCCGTGGCGTCCGATCTCGTGCCGGTGGAAGCGATCGACGCAGTCGACCTCGACCTGGTGCCGGCGATGCCCGACTTCGACGAGGGGCCGGAGCTCACCATCGAAGAAATGGTGCAGGACGCAGCTCCCGACTTCGCAGAGCAGGCCGACGACATGCTCGACACCGCGGTGGATGGTGGCGAGGACACGGTGGCCGGCATCGCCGACGACATCGGGCTCTGAGCTCGAGCGTCAGGCGAGTGCGACTGGCTCAGGTGAAACGGAACGTGCTGATGGTCTCGAGGATCGACTTCGCAGCAGCGGGCATGATGCCCTCGGGTGCCGTGAGCACCAGCTGGAACATGTCGACCACCTTGCCGCCCTCGGTGACGGGGGTGAACCAGATGGCGTGCATCTGCGCCAGCTTGCGGCCCTTGGTCTCGAAGTCGCAGCCACGCACGTACACGGCGAGGTTGCCGAAGCGCATCATGCGCTCGCCCTGGTCGGTGAGGTTTTCGACACCGCTGCGCTGCAGCTTTGCCCACGTCACCCTGGCGGCGGTCTTGAAGTCGACACCCCGAGCAACCTTGTCGTGGCTGAGCAGAGCGTTGACCCAGAAGCCGTCGACCTGCTGGCCGAGGCGCAGCACGGCCAACGCACCGGGGGCAACATCGAGCACCCAGCCCTTCGGCATGACGAACACGAATGGCGGCACGCCGACGATGAACTTGCCTGGCTGGGCAACGACTCGGCTGGCGACCCCGGTGGCGGTGAGTTCTTCAGTCATGGCGCGGATGGTACTCCTCCTGCGTCAACCACTTGACCAACAACCGGGAATGCTCCCGGTGACCCACTCCGCAGCGGTACGTACGATGCCGCTACACGCACGAAAGGAACGATGAATCATGGGATGGGGATTCCTGGACGACATTGGTGACGCCGTCGGCGGCGCCGTCAACGACGCCGTCGATTGGGTGCAGGACACCGCCAACGATGCCGTCGACGCAGTGCAAGACACCGTGAACGATGCGGTCGATTGGGCCCAGGGCGCCGCAAACGATGCCGTCGATGCCGCCCAGGGAGCGGTCGGCGGTGCCTTCGACTGGTTGGGCGGTGCGGTCAACGACGGCGTGAGCTGGGCCGGCAACGCGGTCAACGACGTCGTCGAGTGGGGCACCGGTGCGGTGGAAGACGCCAACGATTGGCTCGTGCAGGCCGGCCGCGACCTCGAAACGGCCGTCAGTGATGCGGGCTCGTGGCTCGACCAGGGTCTGCGCGACGTCGGCCAAGCCGTGGGTGAGGCCGCTGAGGGCGCACTGAACGCCGCCGACGACGTCATCTTCGACACGGTCGACTATGTCACCGGGGGCCTCATCGACGTCGACTACGACAACGGTGAGTTCACCGCCACCGCCGGTATCGACGGCGTCGCATCCATCGGCGTGAGCTACGGCGACGACGGGTTCCAGGGCGCAGCCGAACTGAACCTGGGCATCGTCGGCGGCCATCTCAGCTACGACAACGACGACGGGTTCTCCGCCGGAGTGAACGCCGGACTCGACATGGAGGGCCTGCCGTACGTGGAGGGCCACGTCGACATCTCGCCCGAGGGCGACATCGCCGTAGGCGGCGAGTTCCAGGCCACCATTCCCACCCCGTGGGGTGTGGCCGTGGGCGTCGACACGGAGGGCGAGTTCTACCACAACAGCGACGGCAGCTGGGGTGTGGCCGGCGAGGTCGGCGGCACCGTCTATCTCGCCAACGGCACCTACGTTGGTGGTCACGTGGGCGGCAACTACTCCATCGACGCCGACGGCGACGAGAGCTACGGCGGCTACGCAGGCGGCCGAGTCGGCCAAGTTGGTGTGGGCGAGATCAACGCCGAGGTGGGCTACCAGCACACCGAAGACGACGGCACCGTCAGCGACCAGGTGTACGGCAGCGTTGGCGCCGAGGGCTACGGCATGGAAGCCGGTATCGACGGCTCGTACACCGTCACCGAAGACGCCGAGGGCAACCGCACCGAGGTGCTGGAGGCCGGCGCCGAGTTCAGCGGCTATGGCATTGAGGCCAACGCCGATGGCAGCTACACCCAGTTCGACAACGCGGATGGGTCTTCCGGGCACATCCTCGAAGGATCCACTGGCATCAGCGGCTATGGCATCGAGGCCGGCGCCGAGGGCAGCTACACCAACGTGGAGCTGGCCGATGGCACCACCTTCGAGCAGCTCGAGGGTTCCACTGGCATCAGCGGCTATGGCATCGAGGCTGGCGCTCAGGGCAGCTACACCGAGGTCGTCAACCCCGACGGCACCACCTTCGAGCAGCTCGAAGGCTCGGCCGGTGTGAGTGCGTTCGACGTGGTTGGCGCCGAGGTGGGCGGCAGTGTGCAACAGGTCACCGGCGCCGACGGCACCGTGCTGGGTACCGAGTCCGACAGCTGGAGCAACGTCGATGGCCTCGATGCCGGCGACTTGCTCACCGTTGCGGGAGGCGTCACCGACGCTGTTGGCGAAGTGGCCGACAACTTCGGCAGCGCCACCGACAACTTCAGCAGCGCCGCCGACGACATCACCGGCCTCGCCGACGACCTCGGCTCGATGGCCGAAGATGCCGGCATGTCGATCGTCGAGGTGGGCCAGCAGATGATGGAGGCCGAGGGCGTGTCCGACTTCGCCGCCGACGTGATCCAGAGTGAGGTCACTGAAGCTGTCGCCGACGATGTGTGGGACGATCTCGACTCATGAGTGAACCTGCCGCTGGCGCTCCCACTGCGGATGCGCTGATCGTCGAGTTGGGCAAGCTGTTGCAGCAGCTCGACCGCAGCGACCTGGCCCAGCGGGCCACGGTCGCTGCGGCGCGTTTGCGACGGCCCTCCACCATCGTGTGCGTGGTGGGTGAGTTCAAACAAGGCAAGAGCTCACTCGTCAACGCGCTGCTCGGTAGCCAGGTGTGCCCGGTCGACGACGACCTGGCCACCTCTGCCATCACCCTCGTTCGGTACGGCGAACAGCCGGGGGCAGTCGTCCGCCGCAAGGTCGACGGCAAAGACCTGTCCGACCCTATTCCGGTAGCCGATCTCGGTTCGTGGGTGAGCGAGGTGGGTAACCCGAAGAACCACAAGGGTGTCGAGCGGGTGGAGGTCACCGTACCCAGCCCCTTCTTGAAGCAGGGTCTGGTCATCGTCGACACGCCCGGCATGGGCGGCCTCGGCGCCGGCCACGCCGCCGCCACTCTTGGCTTCCTGCCCTTCGCAGATGGCCTCATCTTCGTCAGCGACGCGTCGGCCGAGCTGAGCCAACCCGAAGTCGACTTCCTCCGCCGGGCCATCGAATTGTGCCCGTCGGTGATGTTCGCGCAGACCAAGACCGACCTGTTCGCCAACTGGCAGAAGATCCTCGAGCTCAACAAAGGCCACCTCGCCCGGCAGGGCGTCGACATCCCCATCGTGCCCGTCTCGAGTTCGCTGCGCACTGCCGCGCTGTCGCGCAAAGACCGCGAACTCAACGACGCCAGCCGTGTTCCCGAACTGGTGCAACGCCTCGGCGCCGACGTGGTGGCCCCAGCGAAGGCCAACGCCGCGGCCCGCTCGGTGGCCGATGCGCGAGCCATCATCGCCCAGGTCGATGCTGGCTACCGGGCCGAGAAGGCAGCCATCGCCGATGGAGCCGCAGGCACTGATGGCATGGCCACCATCGAACGCGCGAAGGCTCGCATCGAGTACCTGCGCGGCCCCGCTGCGAAGTGGAGCGTCTTGGTGGGCGACAAGGTCACCGATCTGTCCAACCAGGTCACCTTCAAGCTGCGGGGTTCGATGCGCGAGATCCAGCGAATGATGGACGAACGCATCGAGGTGCTCAGCAAGGGCGACGAATGGGACGAACTGGCGCGCTACCTGCAGACGGTGGTGAGCGACGAGGTGGCATCGGCCTTCGTTGCGCTGGAGGAGGGCCGCGCCGCCGTTCGTGCCCAGGTGGTGGAGTTGCTGCAAGACGAGGAGATCGGCACCGACACCCACTCGCTGCGTGTCGCCAACGTGTCGATCGCCGACATGTGGCAGGGCAAGTCGCTCGACCCTTCCATGTCGGCCGGCAAGAAGGCCTGGAGCACCGGCATCACCGGCCTCCGCGGCGCGCAGGGTGGCGTGATGATGTTCGGCATGATGGGTTCGTTCCTGCCCACAGCGGCCGGGGTGCTCATCATGTCGAACCCGGTGCTGCTCGGCGTGGGTGCGCTCTTCGGCAGCATGGGTCTGGTGGAGGATCGCAAGCGCAAGGTGGCGGCTCGTCGGCAGGCGGCCCGCACACAGGTGCGGCAGTTCCTCGACGACGTGCAGTTCGAGGTGAACAACCAGATCGGCTCGTCGGTGCGCGACATCCAACGTGATCTGCGCGACGAGTTCGGCGAGCGCTTGGCCGAACTGTTGCGCACGTTCACCGAGGCAGCGCAGCGCGCCCAGGCAGAGGTGCAGAAATCGCAGGGCGATCGCCAGGCACGGGCCAAGCAACTCGACGTGGTGTTGCAGAAACTCGCGCAGGTGGACGCTGCCCTGGAGAAGGTGGGCTGATGTCGAACATCAACGTCAACACGGCGGGTGGCGTGGCCGAGCAGGTGCTCGCTGCGGCCCGCCATTTGGTGGCCAACGCCCCGAACCCACAACTGCGCGAGCAGGCACAGGCGGTGGTCGATCGGCTGAGTGGCCCGCTGCGGGTGGCCATCGCCGGCCGCGTGAAGGCGGGCAAGAGCACGCTGCTCAACGCTCTGGTGGGCGAACGGTTGGCGCCCACCGATGCAGGCGAGTGCACCAAGATCATCAGTCGCTATTCGCGGGGCGCGAGCTATGAAGTGGTGGCGCGCTTGCGCGACGGGCGCAGCGAGCCGCTGGCCTTCAACCGCACGGGTGGCAGCCTCGACGTGAAGCTTGGTGGCCTGCGCGAGGCCGACATCGCCACGCTCGACGTGTCGTGGCCCACCTCGACGCTCGAGACCATCACGCTCATCGACACACCCGGGCTCGCCAGCCTGAACGACGAGAACTCGCGCCGCACACGCGAGTTCCTCGAGTTCGACGAGGGCAAGCCCAGCGATGCCGACGCAGTCATCTACCTCATGCGACACGCCCACCGCAGCGATGTTGCCTTCCTCGATGCGTTCATGGATCGCAGCGTCACCGCGGCCTCACCCGTCAACGCAGTGGCAGTGCTGTCTCGCGCCGACGAAATCGGAGCCGGCCGCCTCGACGCAATGGAGAGCGCCAGTCGCATCGCGCAGCGCTACAGCGTGGATCCGTCGCTGACGGGCTTGTGTGCCGCGGTGGTGCCGTTGGCCGGCTTGCTCGCCGAGACCGGCCTCACGCTTCGTGAAGACGAGGTGGCGGCGCTGCGGTTGCTGGCGGCGACGCCCGACGACGTGCTCGATCGGATGCTGCTGTCGGTGGATCAGTTCTGCGCCACCTCTGCCAGCGAGCTCACAGTGGAGTTGCGCCGCGGCCTGCTCGATCGGCTGGGCGTGTTTGGGGTGCGCTTGGCCGTACGCGAGATTCGCTCGGGTCGGGCCACCACGGCAGCGGCGCTTGGCCCCATCCTCGTGGAGCAGTCGGGGCTCAACGGTTTGCGCCAACTCATCACTCGTCACTTCATGCCGCGTGCCCGCATCCTGCAGGCTCGCTCTGCGCTGGTGTCGCTGCGCTCGCTGTCGCGCCAACTGGCCGCGTCGGTGCCGCAGGTGGCCGCCGATCTCGATCGCCAGCTCGAGCAGATCGAAGCCAGCACGGTGCAGTTCGCCCAGGTGCGCGGCGCCCACCTCGTGGGCTCGGGAGCGGTCACGGTGTCGGCCGCCGACCGAGCCGAACTCGACCGGCTGTTCGCCCACACCGAACCACTGGCCGCGCTTGGCCTGTCGGGCGGGGCGTCCACCGAGCAGGTGCAGCAGGCAGCGCTGGCAGGCATCGGGCGGTGGCGCACGATGGCGGGCGACCCGCTCGCCGACCCGAGTTCCATCGAGGTGTACGACACTGCGGCGCGGGTACTCGAGTCGATCTATGGGGCAACGCTGCGCTGAGCTCAGCTCGAAGCGGCGATACGGAAAGGGCAGCGATTGTGGGTTATTCGTTGGGATTCGACCTGGGCACCACGTTCACCGCGGCTGCGGTGATGCGCGGCGAGCGCGCCGAGATGGTGTCGTTGGGCAACCATGCCGTCACCATCCCGTCAGTGGTGTTCCTCCGCGACGACGGCGAACTCCTCGTGGGCGACGCCGCTGAGCGCCGCAGTGTGCAGGAACCCGCACGGGCTGCTCGGGCGTTCAAGCGACGGTTCGGCGACGCGGCACCCATCATCCTCGACCGCACGCCGTTCAGCGCCGACCGGCTGATGGCCACCGTGCTCACCCAGGTGCTCGCCGAGGTGGTGAAGCGCCAGGGCGGCGCCCCCGACGCAGTGGCCGTCACCCACCCTGCCAACTGGGGTGCGTACAAGCTCGACTTGCTGCGCCAAGCCGTCACTGCCGCAGGAGTGGGGAATGCCACGCTCGTGCCCGAGCCAGTCGCAGCGGCAGTGCAGTACGCCTCCACTGAGCGGGTGGAGGTGGGCGACGTCGTGGCCGTCTACGACCTGGGCGGTGGCACCTTCGACGCGGCGGTGTTGCGCAAGACCGCCACTGGGTTCGAGACCATCGGCCGACCCGAAGGCATCGAGCGCCTCGGCGGCATC
>DMQJ01000508.1:8456-8902 GCA_003455715.1 Acidimicrobiaceae bacterium
CGGCATCGACTTCGACGAGGCGGTGATGGCGCACGTGCGCGCCACGCTGGGCGATGCGCTCGAGCAGGCCGACACCTCCGACCCTGCTACCCGTGAGGCCCTCGCCGCCCTGCGCGTGGAGTGCGTCACGGCCAAGGAACTGTTGTCGTCCGACAGCGATGCCACCATTTCGGTGAACCTGCCCAGTCTGCGCACCCAGGTGCGGCTCACCCGCGCCGAGTTCGAAGACGTGGTGCGCCCGATGGTGCGCGAGACCGTGCAGGCCATGCAGCGAGCCGTGCAGGCTGCAGGTGTGGAAGCGACTGCGGTGAAGGCCGTGCTCTTGGCCGGCGGGTCGTCGCGCATTCCGCTGGTGGGTGAGTTGGTGGCACGAGAGTTGGGCCGACCGGTCGTGGCCGACAGCCATCCGAAGCACACCGTGGCGATGGGCGCGGCGCGGGTCGCTG
>DMQJ01000150.1:0-2960 GCA_003455715.1 Acidimicrobiaceae bacterium
ATTTTGCAAGACAGCGGTGCAGAGGTGATTCATTTAGGCCATAATCGCAGCGTTAAAGACGTAGTCAAAGCCGTGATCCAAGAGGGGGCGCAAGGCGTGTGTGTGAGCTAGTATCAGGGCGGGGTTAGCCGGCGAGGATGGCGCGGGCGACGAGGTCGGTGCCGAAGGCGGTGAGGATGGCCAGGTACAGCAGGCCGGTGGCGGCCATGACGGCCGAGTAGTAGCGCTCGCGCAGCGCAGCGCGGGTGACGAACACGAGGACGATGGTGGTGATCGCGCACACCGCCCAGAACCAACCCAACTGGCCGCTCCACCCGTCGTCGACAGCGCCGCTGAACACCGAGAACATGCCCGTGGGCAGCAGCAGCGCCACCACCTCGAACGGCCACACCCACCCGAGCCACTTCACCAACTCGTTGAGGTGCCGTCGGGGCAGACCCGGCTGGGTGAGGTACCAGTGGCCGAGCAGCATCGCATCGGTGACCGCCCCGAGGAACAACGCCCCGGCGAACGTGCGCAACAGCGACACCGTCAGGTTGCCACCGGCGTCGATGGCCGCTGCTACGAGGCCGACCACGGCGATGGCGGGCGCGACAAGATCCAGAGCGGGTGGGAACTCCTTGCTGCCGTCGCCTACAGCGACCGGTCCACGTTCGATGCCGGTCATCGCCGCCACTCGCTCGGAGCGGCGATACTGCTCGTCGCTCTGGCCCGAAACGCCGGCCTTTCGGCGAACCACCGACACCACCAGCACGGCCAGGGTCGCTGCCGCCATCACCAACGTGGCGGCCTCACGCACCGGCACCACCCCGAAGCGGAACCCCGCGGCGGCACCGCCGACGGCGAGCAGGAAGTACACGCCACGCAATAGCCAGCCGTACCCGAGCCCTACCTCGCGGTGGCGCGTGCTGACCCACAGGAAGAACAGCCCACCCGCGGCCCACTGCAGCAGGACGGTGGCGGCATCGAGCTGGATCACGCCAGGCAGGCTACGGCGCGGCACGCATCGCCGACCAAAGGGACGCGAGCGACCGTCGTGCGGGGGTGACCGTGCCGTAGCCTGCCTGGCGTGCCCCGCCGCCGACGTTCTGCCTTCATTGCCACCGTTCTCGTTGTGGCCAGCTTGCTGACCGGCTGCCAGCTCGGCGAGCGGCCCTACTTCAGCGACGACCCGTACGCGGCAGGAACCCCCACCGGCGACCCCGTCGTCGACGCCGTGCTCGCCAAGCTCGACGCCGCCAGCACCGGCCCGCTCACGGCGGGTTATGCGGGTCTCGTGAAGTTCGGCAGCACCGAGTTCAGTGCATCAGTGCTGCTCGACGGCGACCGCCGTCTGGTCACTCTCTCCAACGCCATCTACCGCGACACACCAGAGGGCCAGCAAACCTGCGCCGCCGACGGCAGCCGACCGTGCGAACAAGGCCTCCTTGCCGCCCGCGCAAGCGACACCCAACTCACCGTCGATTTCTACGCAGCCGACGCTGCCACCCGCTTGCGCCGCAAGGCAGCCGCCAAGGTGGGCCCGGCAACCGAGCGCACCGCCACGTTCGCCGGGCAGGCCGCCACCTGCGCCGACCTTCCGATCAGCGACGGTGCCACCACCTTCACCGTCAGCTATTGCGTCCTCGACAATGGCGTCATCGCGCTCATCGACGACAGCGACGTGCGCATCGAGTTGGCGCTGTACCTCAACTCGGTCGACGCCACCCAGTTCACACTGCAGTAGCGCGCCACCGCACCGTCAGCGAACGCTCACGGTGTGCGTGTCGGTGCCGCTGCGCAAGATGCGGCCGGGTCGCGCGGGCAGCAGTTCGCCACCCTCCACGCACGGCTGGCCGTTCACCACCACATGGTGCACGCCCACCGCTTCGCCGTACACGCGACCAGCGCCGCCCGGCAGGTCGAAGCGCATCGCCACTGGACCCGGGCCGATGGTGGTGGGGTCGAACACCTGCAGGTCGGCCCACTTGCCCTGCTGCACCACGCCGCGGTCGTGCAGACCGTAGAGCTCGGCCGGCGCACCGGTGAGCCGGTACACGGCTTCCTCCAGCGGCATCAGCCCGCGCTCGCGCACGGCCCGGGCGAGCAACGTGGTGCAATAGGCGAAGCTGTCGATCATGTCGAGGTGAGCGCCGGCGTCGCTGGCCCCAACGATGGCGCGATGGTCGCGCCACACCTCCACGCGACGGCCCCAGGTGGCGTCGTCCTGCCCACGGTCTTGGGTGGCGATGACGGTGCGCAACCCGTCGGCGATGACGATGTCGCACAACACGTCCCACGGTTCGCGACCCAACTCCTGGGCGATCTCACCGATGATGCGACCCTCGTGGGGCTTCCACTCGTCGCTGAACGTTTGCAGCACCCAGTACCCAGCCCAGTTGGCGATGGCCCGTTGGGTGCCCTCGGTGCTCTGCGCAAGGCGGTTCCACTCGGCCCGACCGGCGGGGTCGCGCAACTGGCGCAATTTCTCCTCCACCGGCAATGCCATGAGCGAATCCCACCCGTTGAGGATGTCGAGGATGAATCCGCTGGTGAAGTTGAGGCGCAGGCGGAACGTGTCGGGCAGCGTGAGGGCCAGCACCCGTCCACCTTCGGCTGCGGCGATGTCGAACCCCGCGAGTTGGTGTTGCACCAAGTCCCAGTTCTGGGCGTACACCTGCAGCAGGTTCCAGTTGAGCGGCCGGTTCGCGGCAGCGCTCATTCGGCCCATGAGGCGGAACGTGTCGTCGCTGAACTGGCCCACCGCGGGGATGAACTCCAGTTGCGTGCCGGGGAACTCGCTCACCACGCCGCACAGCGCGAGGAGTTCGTCGGCGCTGGCATGACGCGACGGCACGGCTTGACCGAGGTGGTCGTTGTGACTGGGCGACCACGTGCTGCTGAACCCCATCGCACCCGCAGCCAGGCCAGCGCGCAGCAACGCCTTCATCTGCTCTACCTCGGCGGGGGGGGGCCCGCGA
>DMQJ01000150.1:3132-5200 GCA_003455715.1 Acidimicrobiaceae bacterium
CTACCTCGGCGGGCGTGGCCTCGCGTTGTGTGGCGTCGTCGTGCATCACCACGCGCCGCAGAGCGGAGTGGCCAACGAGGAACCCGGCGTTGGGCATGAGCGTGCCGTCGAGCCGGTCGAGGAATTCGCCGGTGGTGGTCCAGTCGCCCCACGGGATGCCCTGCTGCAAACTCTCCAGCGGCATGCCCTCCACTCGGGCCAGCATGCGCATCAGGTAGTCGGCGTCGGCCGGGTCGATGGACCCACCCTCGGCCGACACCAGCGGGGCGATGGTGAACCCGCAGTTGCCGCCCATCACGGTGGTGACGCCGTGCAGCGGAGATGGGCTGAGCGTGGAGTCCCAGAACGCTTGCGCGTCGTAGTGGGTGTGGATGTCGATGCACCCGGGTGCAACCACGAGATCGGTGGCGTCGATGGTGCGGGCAGCCGAACCCTCCAAGGTGCCGACCGCAGCGATGCGGCCGCCCACGACGCCGACATCGGCGCGCCGGGGTGCCGCCCCCGTGCCGTCGACGACCGTTCCCCCGGTGATGGCCAGATCGAACATGTGCAACCCCCTTGTGCAGCCCTCGCGGGCAGCCTCGTTCCTAGTCGGCGAACCAGCTTCCGTGGAAACCGTGCGGCACGCGCTGCGGCAATGGCACCGATGCAATGGGCGGCGCGCTCATGTCGGCGGCGTCGAGCACGACAAACCGCGAAGAGTCGGTGTCGCCGTGATACACGAACGTCACCAGGTAGCCCTCGTCTTCTCCGGCACCCTCGTGCGCAGGCACGAACACCGGCTCGCCGCTCTGTGCGTCGGCCCCCAGGTCGTGCACTGTACGGCTTCCCGACTGCAGGTCGTACTTCACGATCACCGTCGGCTCACCCATCTCGCCGCGCTCGCGACCGTTGCGTGGAGCGACGGCCCAACCGAAGCGGTTGGCTAGGCCGGTGAGGCGCTCGTCGATACGGGGGAAGGCGTGGTTGATGTCGTCAAGTTGGGTTTCGTGCACCTCACCGGTGACCAGGTCGAACCGCCAGCGCCACATGAGGCTTGGCTTGAAGTTGTCGGGCGAGCCATCCCACATGGAGGCGTGACGCCCGGCGTCGAGCCACACAGAGCGAGCCTCGACGCCATCCGGGCCATCGGTGCCGTCGTCCCAGGCGTTCATGATGTGGAACACGTAGCAGAGCGGCACGTCGAACCAGCGCGGCTGCTCGCCATGGCGTGCCCGCTCGCGGTGCAGCAGGCCGATGCGGGCGCCGTAGCCGGGGTCCCACGTGAAGGGCATCGTGCCCGTCATCGCCAACGACAGGTCGAAGGTGACCGGCAGGTCGAGGAAGATCGCGTAATGGCGGCTGAGCGCGAAGTCGTGCACCATCGTGGGGCCGGGCACATCGATGGGCTGGGTGTGCACCAGGTTCCCCTGCGCGTCGGCGACGTGGTAGGTGACGTAGGGCGCCTTCACCAGCTCGTAGCCGAAGAAGTGCATCTCGCCGGTCTCCGCGCACGTGTGCGGGTGGGCGGTCATGGGCGTGCACAGGGCGCCACCGAAGTTGTAGGGCCCGAGCGTGTCGAGATCGGGCGACACCTCATTGGGGAGGCTGGCCTCCTCGAGGGCGAAGATGCGCCCGGCGTGGCGCCACACGTGGGTGTTGGCGGCGCCCACCGTGAGGTCGAACTCGCCCGTCTGCATGTTGATGCGGCGAGCGCCTTCCAGCTGGCGGGTTTGCACCCACCGGTTGCGGTACCACTCGGCCTTGCCGTCGCGCAGGCGGATGCCGTGCAGCATGCCGTCGCCTGCAAACCAGTGGGCGGTGGGGCCGTGCTTGGGGTTGGCACCGTTGCGGAAGTAGCGGCCATTGAGGTCGGTGGGCAGCGCGCCATGCACCGGAAGGTCGTACGCCTCCACCTCGGTGAGGATCGGGGCGTAGTTGCCTCGCAGGTGCCAGGGAAGTTGTGCCTCTGCAGCCGGGTCGTCGAGCGCGGTCATGCGCCGTAGCTTCGCGCGTTGTGCGTCAGCCCAGCGTCACGAGCGCGTGGTTTGCCGTGTTCATCGGCAGGGGGGCGGCGGGGGGGGGGAGG
>DMQJ01000150.1:5456-6054 GCA_003455715.1 Acidimicrobiaceae bacterium
GTGACCGGCCTCGATGGGGTCGGCGTTGCCCTCCACCATGTACGGGTCTTCGTGCGCCTCCATGCCAATGCCGTGGCCGGTGCGGTGGATGAAGAATTCGCCGTAGCCAGCGGCGGCGATGATGCCGCGAGCCGCACGGTCGACGTCGTGGCACGCCGCACCCACGACACCAGCAGCCACACCAGCAGCCTGGGCTTCGTGCAGCACGGCGTAGGCGTCGGCCACCTCTGCGGGGGGTGCACCCAGGTACACGCAGCGGGTGATGTCGCTGCAGTAACCGTCCTTGGTGCCGCCGAAGTCGCACAGCACGATCTCACCCCGGCGGATCACACGAGAGCCCGGGTGGTGGTGCGGCGATGCAGCGTTCTCGCCCGCGGCGACGATGGCGAAGTTGACCACATCGTGCCCTTCGGCCAGCAGACGGGCCGAGATGTCGGCGCTCACCTCCGCCTCGGTGCGGCCCACGAGCGGAATGTCGCCCGCCTGCAGTTGCGCGGCCACGCGATCGGCCGCGGCGCCCGCGGGCCGGGGGGGCGCGGGCCTCGCGGGGGCCCTGCGGGGGGGGCGGGGGGGGGTCACCGTGGTGGGGCGCCGGCGG
>DMQJ01000548.1 GCA_003455715.1 Acidimicrobiaceae bacterium
GTTCTGCTCGCCGCCCTGCTGTGCTCCATCGGCTTTGCGGCGCTCATCGTGGGGCTGATGCGTGTGCTCGATTCGTTGAAGGCGCTGCGTGGCGAAGTCGAGTCGCTTCGAGCCGAGACGCGACCGCTCCTCGCCGAGATGCAGGCGAGCACTCACGCGGCCCGAGCCGTGGTGCTGGAGGCTCGTGACGACCTCGACCGCTTCGACCGTGTGCTCGGTTCGGCTGAGGCCATCAGCGATGCCGTGGCCGGCGGCAGCCGTGTGGCTCGTGCCGCACTGTCGGCTCCTGTCATCAAGACCGTCGGCCTGGCCACCGGCACCAAGCGGGCGTGGCGGCGGCTGAAGCGCAGCGAGCGATCGGCCAAAGGCACCGCTGTGGAGAGGAAGAGCGCATGATCAAGCGGCTCACATGGTTCGTCGGCGGGGCGATCGCTGGTGTGGCTGGCACCAACGTGGCGAAGCGGAAGGTGAAGGCCGCGGCCGCAGAGCTGGCGCCCGTCAACGTGGCCCGCAAGACCCGCGACCGGGTGAAAGACGCAGTGGCCGAAGGTCGCCGTGCGATGAAGGCCAAGGAGGCCGAGCTGCGCGCCCGCCGCGATGGCCGTGCCGACTCGCTTGCCGATGCGCTCGATGAGGGCGACGAGGTGTTCGTCGACGGTCGTCCCGTGGAACCAGGCCAGGTCATCGTCTTGCGTCAGGTGCGCGACAACGCTCAGGGTGGCCGCCGCGACCGCGGCACACCACGAGCCCGTCGGGCATGAACGAGGCGTTGCTCGCCGAGTTGCGAGCGGCGCTCACGCCCGCCCGGGTGCGCACGGGGGCCACCGAACTCGGCCTGTACCGGCGCGACGCATCCAACATCGAGGGCAGTGCCGGGGTCGTTTGTTTCCCCCGCACCACCGAAGAGGTCCAGGCCTGTGTGCGGGCCTGCGTGCGCCATGAGGTGCCGTTCGTGCCTCGAGGGTCGGGCACCGGGCTTGCTGGAGGCGCCACCCCGCTCGACCACGCGGTGGTGATCGCCCTCACCAAGATGGACAGGGTGCTGTCGGTCGACGCCGTCAACCGCAGCGCGTGGGTGGAGCCGGGTGTCCTCAACCTCGACCTCACCCGCCAGGTTGCCCATCTTGGCCTGCACTTCGCCCCAGACCCGAGCAGCCAACAGAGTTGCTCCATTGGCGGCAACGTGGCCAACAACAGTGGCGGCCCGCACTGCTTGGCCGACGGCGTCACCACCAGCCACATCCTCGCGGCCGAGGTGGTGCTCACCGACGGTTCGGTGGTGGTGCTGGGCAGTGAGGCATGGGAGACCCACGGGCTGGATCTACGCGGTGCATTCGTGGGCAGCGAGGGCATGTTCGGCATTGCCACCAAGCTCTGTGTGCGTCTCACCCAGAACGCTCCCGCTGTCACCACGATGCTGATGGATTTCGAGTCGGTCGATGCCGGGGCACACACCGTCAGCGCCATCATCGCCGACGGCATGGTTCCGGCCGCGCTGGAGATGATGGATCAACTGTGCATCCAAGCGGTGGAGGCCTACATCCATGCGGGGCTGCCCACTGACGCTGCCGCGGTGTTGCTGGTGGAGGTCGCCGGCCTTCCGCACGGTGTGGCCGCCGACGCGGCGCGCATTGTCGAGATCGGAACGGCTCACGGGGCACGGTCGGTGCGCATCGCCCAAGACGAGGCCGAGCGAGCACTGTTGTGGAAGGGCCGCAAGACCGCCTTCGGGGCCATTGCCCGCATCAAGCCCAACTACTACCTGCACGACACTGTGGTGCCCCGCAGGGCGTTGCCCGACGTGCTGCGCCAGGTGTACGAGGTGGTCGAGCGGCACGACCTACTGGTGCTCAACGTGTTCCACGCCGGCGACGGCAACCTGCACCCGCTGCTGGTGTTCGACAAGCGTGAGCCCGGCGTGATGGCGCGTGTGCATGCCGCCGGAGAAGAGATCGTGCGCATCTCGGTGGAAGCCGGGGGAGTGCTCAGCGGCGAGCACGGCATCGGCCTAGAGAAGCGCGACTACATGCCGCTGATGTTCGCCCCTGCCGACCTCGCTGCCCAGGCGGCAGTGCGGCGGGCGTTCGACCCCACTGGTCTGGCCAACCCGTCGAAGGTGTTGCCATCACCGGCCGGGTGTGGCGACCTGCAGCACGTGCCCGAAGGAGCCTGGGTGTGATCGATCTTCTTGCGTTCGCCGCAGAAGTGGGCGATGCGGAGCCGGTCACCATCACCGGCCTCGGCACTCGCGGTGGCGCTGTGCCTGACGTGCGCGTAGTGAGAGCACCCGCAGGTATCGACTGGGTGCAGGCTGACGAGATGACCGTGTGCTGCGGCGCAGGTACGCCGGTCGATGAGTTGGTGACTGAGCTCGCGGCCTATCGCCAGACCGTCGCTCTGCCTGCGGGAGGCACGGTGGGTGGCGCATTGGCCGTGGGCCGCGCCGATGCTCGCCAGCTCGGATGGGGCCCGGTGCGCGACGCGCTGCTGCAGGCGCGTTACGTGTCGGCTGCGGGTGAGGTGGTGAAGGCCGGCGGCCCAACGGTGAAGAATGTCAGCGGGTTCGACGTGTGCCGCCTGCTGGTTGGCTCCCACGGCACCCTGGGGTTCATCGGTGAGGTCATCCTGCGCACACGGCCTCTCGCCCGGCACTCGCAATGGTTCCACCGGGCCGACGTGCACGATCCGAGTGATGTGTTCACCACGCTCTACCGACCGGTGAGTGTGCTGTGGAACGGCAGCGCCGTGTGGGTGTTGCTCGAAGGCCATCCCGACGACGTGGCCGAGCAGGCAGCGGTCGCCTCGCTGGTCGCCTGCGAGGGGCCACCGGCCTTGCCAACGGGGAGCCGCCGACTGGTTCCCCCGGCGCAGGTGCCGTTGCTCACGGGCGGGTTCGTCGCCGAACTGGGCGTGGGCGTGGTGCATCATGCAGAGGCCTCGGATGCGGCGGTGCGGCCCGAACGGGCGCAGGTGCTCGACCACACGGTCCGCCAGGCGCTCGATCCGAGCGGTCGGCTCAACCCAGGTCGTTGATGGCCGACGAACTGCCATTCGTCGCGGAGCCACCGGGCGACGTGGCGCGAGCGCACGACCTCGCTGCCCAGGCGGCACTTCACTGGGAGTTGCCCGCAGCGCTGCACCTGCGTAGCGGGATGAACGTGCTCTACGTGTGCGGCGACGAGGTGGTGTTGCGAGTGTGCCGCCCCACCACACCGCCGATGCAGGCCCTGTGGCTGGCCGAGTACCTCACTTCCTGTGGCCTTCGCGTGGCACGCCCGGTTCGCCACGACGTGGTGGAGCGTGACGGGCTCGCCTGCATGGCCATCGAGCGACTCCACCCGGTCGGCCCCACCGACTGGGAGGAGGTCGGCCGCATGATGCGGGTGGTGCACGACCTGCCCGTCGATGAACTGTCAGGTCGTTACCCGCTGCCGCGTGGTGCGTCGTTTCCCCACTGGCGTGTCGAGCAGCTACGTGACGAGATCGACGACCTCCTCGATGCCGCCGCCAGGGAGGCGCTCGACGCCGCCCTGGTTTGCCACAACGGTTGGCGTGAACGTGCCGCAGCCGAACCACAGGTGGTGTGCCATGGCGACGTGCACCCTGGCAACGTGTTGCAGACGGCCGATGGCCCCGTGCTGCTCGACTGGGACCTGATGTGCCGTGCGCCGAGCGCATGGGACCACGCCGCACTGATGACGTGGGAGGAGCGATGGGGTGGCGACCCGCAGTTGTACGAACGCTTCGCTGCGGGCTACGGATCGTCGTTGCGGGGCGACCCGATGGGCGACGAACTTGCCGAGCTGCGCCTGCTGGTGGCGACGATGATGCGCGTTCGTGCGGGCCGACACGACCCGGCCGCCGCCGCTGAGGCCCAGCGCCGCCTGCGCTTCTGGCAGGGAGACCCCGACGCCCCCGTGTGGCGCCCGGCCTAGCGACCCACCCGAGTGAGGCCCGATCCACCCGAGTGAGAAGCCGCCCACCCGAGTGAGAAGCTGCCCACCCGAGTGTCAGCCCGCAACCGAGTGCTCACTCACCTCCCGGGGCGCGAGTACGCACTCGGGGCAGGGGTGGGGCTGGAAGGGCACCTCAGCGCCAACTCCGGCGCGCTGCCTTGCTGCGGAACTGCTTCAGCGGGGCTGACAGGTGGGGCAGAAGTAGCAGGGACGGCCTGCAAGGGCGACGGTGGCCACGGGGGTGCCACATCGCAGGCATGTGTCGCGGTGGTACACGTACGTGGTGTCGCCGCGGCGGGGCCGGCCATCGGCCGGTATGTCGAACTCGCGGCGATCGAGAGTGACGATGCGGTTGTCTTTCACGCCTTGGCGGAGCATCGAGACGATGGTGGTCCACAACGCCTGCAGCTCCGACAGTTCGCAGTCGCGGCCAGCCCGTACAGGGTGAATGCCGTGCACGAACAGCGCCTCCGCTCGATACACGTTGCCGACGCCCGCCAGGACCCGTTGGTCGAGGAGCAGCGCTCCGATGGCCTGTCGGCTCGACGCGATGCGTTCGATGGCGACCTTCGGCTTGGCGTCGCGCCGAAGCGGGTCGGGGCCGAGCCTCGCAACGATGGCGTCGCGGTCGTCGGAGGTTCCGATGGTGCAGTCGGTGGGGCCCGCCAGATCCACCGTCGCCAGTTCGGTGGCAAGTCGCATTCGCACCTGCCCGAGCGGTTCGTGCGGCCCGGCGCCGCGGTGCACGCGGAACTTGCCGAACAGTCCGAGGTGAACGTGGCCGACCACGCCGTTCGCCCACCAGTAGAACAGGTGCTTGCCATAGGCCTCGATGCGTTCCAGCACGTGGCCGTTCACCACTGCGGCGTCGGCGGCGAATCGGCCCTGTGGGCTGCTCACCTCCACTGGCCGGCCGACCAGCAGGGGAGTGTGATCTTTGGCGATGCGGTGGATGGTGTGGCCTTCGGGCATGGCAGCGCAGACGCTACGGTGAGACTGCCGTGAACCTCCACCTCGACGACAAGGAACTCGCCAGTTGTGTGAGCTGTGGGCTGTGCCTGCCGCATTGCCCCACCTTTCGAGTGACGGGGGAGGAGTTGCTGTCGCCGCGGGGCCGTATCGCGGCGATGCGAGCGGTGCAGTGGGAAGGCGCCGAGGTCACACCGGCATTTGTCGATGCCATGGAGACCTGCGTGCAGTGCCGAGGCTGCGAGCCTGCCTGCCCGTCAGGAGTTCCGTATGGCCGTTTGCAGGAGGGCGTACGCGACACGTTGGCCGCCGAGCGGCGCATCACCCCTCGCTGGCAGCGCATGGCCTTTGCGATGTTGCCGCGCCATCGTCTGTTGTTGGTGGGCAGCACTGCGCTGGCTGTTGCGCAGCGTGCCCGGCTGGTGCCCAAACGCCTCGGCCTGCCCCGGCTACCGTTACGGCGCCCGAAAGCCGTGCGTGCAACCGGCACCGAGGCCTGGCTGTTCACCGGCTGCGTGATGGATGCCTGGCAGCGGCACACCCACCGGGCCACCGCCACCGTCCTCGATCATCTCGAGGTGCGCTATGCCGTCCCTGGCTCGGGTGGCGGGTGCTGCGGTGCACTCCACACGCATGCGGGCCTGCTGCCCTCAGCCAGGCAACTCGCCGAACGGGTGATGGCATCCATGCCGGGCGACGCGCCGGTGTTGGTGAACTCCGCCGGATGCGGAGCGGCCATGAAGGAGTACGGCCACCTGCTCGGCACCGCAGAAGCGCGAGCGTTCAGCGACCGCGTGGTCGACATTCACGAGTTTGTGGCCGAGCGGGTGCACCTGCTGCGGCCGGCCCGTCATATGGGCGCCGTGTTGGTGCAAGACCCGTGCCACCTTCGTCATGTGCAGAAGGTGCATGGCGCCGTGCGCACGGTGCTCACCGCGGTGGCCCAGGTGCTGGAGCTCGACGACGACGGCCTGTGCTGTGGCGCGGGCGGTGCCTACTCGGCACTACAACCCGACCTCGCTGGCGACATTCGCACCCGCAAGCTCGCGGCCATCGATCGCGCGGGGGGCGGGCTCGTTGCCAGCGCCAACCCTGGCTGTGCGATGCACCTCGCCGCAGCAGGTGCCACGGTGCAACACCCCATCGACATCGTCGCCGCCGCACTATGAGCTACGACCGCCTAGCAGACCGGCTCGACGCCATCGTGGAAGAACTCGACGAGTTGATGTTCGATCAGCTGCGCGAGGCCGCTGCCGCCAAGACCGGGCGCCCCGCCGACGACAAGCGACTCACTCAGGCTCGTCGGGCCATCGAGAAGGCCAGCCGCCTGTTGCGTGGCGACGCCGCCGGCCGCGACGAGTTCGACTGAGGCGCAGCCCTACAGGGGCCGCATCTCGTCGCCCACCCGCACCACGCCCGGCTCCACCACGCGGGCGTAGGCACCTACCGCCTGCCCGAGATCGCGCACCACATGGCGCAGGATCGAGCGGTCGGTCGGGATGTCAGGGCTGATTTCTTTGGTGATGGCAGCGCACCTCGGGCAGTCGTTGATGACTTCCACCACTGCCGTGCCGATGGCGAATCGGTGGCCGTCCCACCCGAACTCTGGGTGGCCCTCCGCATCGCCGGAGTCGATGACCAGGCTGGGTCGGAATCGGCGTACGTCGATGACTGAGTCGGGAACGGCCTCGGCGAGTGAGCGCAGCGCGGAGGTGGTGAGCAGCAGCAGTGGGTAGCAGTCGTAGAAAGCTCCGGGCGGCGTTTCGAACTCCATCACCTCGGGAGCGAACTTGGTGAAGTCGGGGAGGGGTTCGTCGGCTTCGCGGGCGAAGATCTCCCGCAGCTCGGCCATCGGATCGCCGCCACCGAACGGCGGTCGGCGGTAGAAGGCTTCCTCGCTGGCTGGTTGTCGTGCCTGCAGGGCCAATGGCTTCCCGAACGCCGCCGACAGCACGTCGTGCACCAGCGGGTCGTCGGACCGGACGGTCGTGCCGTCGGGGCACAGGATCTCTACCTGGCCGCCAGCTACTGGTCGGGCCTCGTACTGCATCAGCGCGCCGTGCTTGCGAGCGTTGCCGATGGTGCCCGCCTCAAGGTCGCGTACAGCCCACGTGCGGTCGCCGACGATGCCGATCTGGTCGAGTGCGGCCTCGTTGACTCGACCGCCGATCATCGTCTTGACGGGGTACTGCCAGATCTCCGCGACGTGCATGTCAGTCCTCCACGAGCTCGTTGAGTTGGTCGATCAGTTGGCGAAGGTCGCCGTAGCCGTGCTTGCCGAACGGGAAGGCGATGCGCGCCAGGTGCAGACGATCCTTCTCTCGCCGTTCGGGGTCGAACGGTTCGGCAGCGCGGATCGACCCAGAGGTGCACAGATGTCCGAAGCGCTCGTTGAGCAACCCCAACTGTTTCGCAGTGGGTGCCTGCCGGAGGCGGATGACGATCATCTCGCCCACGTATCGCAGCGAGTCGTAGTTGCGGTAGAAGCCGGTGATTTCGTCGGCCGCGCGCTGGCAGTCTTCGGTGATGAGATAGAGATGACGGTCGGCCTCCGACACAAGGCCACGCTGTACGAGCTGTTGGTGCACGAACTCGTCGACGGTTTCCCAGTACGGGTCGCCCGGCGTGTCGAGGAACACGATGGGCACCGGTGTGCCCTTCCCGGTTTGGGTGAGCGTGAGCAACTCGAACGTCTCGTCGAGCGTGCCGAACCCACCGGGCAGGCAGATGAAGCCCTTGCTGTCTTTGGTGAGCATCAGCTTGCGGGTGAAGAAGTAGCGCATGCTGACGTATTTGGAGTCGCCCTCGATGACTGGGTTGGCCCCGGTCTCGAACGGCAGGCGAATCGACACCCCGATCGACTTCTCTCGGCCGGCGCCCTCCATGCCAGCCTGCATGATGCCCGGCCCAGCCCCGGTAATGACCATCCACCCTTGCTCGGCCAAGTGGGCGGCCACTCGCTTCGCTGCGTGATACAGCGGGTCGTCGTCGCGCGTGCGTGCAGAACCGAAGATGGTCACCTTCGGCAGGTCGGGGGCACCGGCGAACATGGCGAAGGCGTCGCCCAGTTCTTCCAGCGCAGCGCCGGCAATCTTCAGATCGTGGGTGGGCAAACCCTGGCGTACCAGATCGACGGCGGCTCGCAGCAACTGCTGGGAGAGCCTTCGGTCGTAGCCCTCGGGCATCGAGTCGAGCAGCGAGGAGAACAGCGCGTCGGCGGGATGGGAGTTGGTCACGCAGCGCACTCTACGGAGTTCGAAGAAAGTCCGCGGTTCAGCGTCATGCCCTCGGATGACTGGCGTCTCATGACTGTCGCTGCGTACGCGGGACCCCGGGCCATCTCCCGTCTGGCCCGGTTACCAGCCATGAGGGCCTGGCGGATGGCTCTCGTGGCGCCCGGCTGCAGTGGGTGAGGGGCGGAAACCTCACCCACTGCGCCGGCACTTCTCAGGCAAGCGCAGCAGCCTTTGCGGCGAGCGCAGCGAGCAGGTCGTCGAAACTCTGCTGGAAGCTCGCAACGCCTTCACGCTCCAGCTTTGCGGCCACATCGTCCATGTCGACCCCCACAGCAGCCAGCGCCGCCCACACGGCCTCGGCGTCGGCAACATCGCTGTCGATGGTCCGTGCCGGCGTGCCATGATCGGCGAAGGCTTCCACCGTGGTGTCGGGCAGGGTGTTCACGGTGTGCGGACCGATGAGCGAGTCGACGTACAGCGTGTCGGGGTAGTCGGGGTTCTTCGTGCTCGTGCTCGCCCACAATGGCCGCTGCACCACTGCGCCACGGGCCGCCAACGCGTCCCAACGCTCGCCGCTGAAGGTACGCAGGAACGCCTGGTAGGCGAGCTTCGCCTGGGCGACGGCGGCCCGGCCCCGAAGGGCGAGGGCCTCGGGAGTGCCGATGGCCGCCAGGCGTGCATCCACCTCGGAGTCGACCCGGCTGATGAAGAAGCTGGCCACGCTGGCCACCGACGAGAGATCGGCCGACGGGTCGCGCGCCAACTGGTCGAGGCCGTCGATGTATGCATCCATCACCCTCTGGTAGCGCTCGAGGCTGAAGATGAGGGTGACGTTGATGCTGCGCCCCTCGGCGATCATCTGTTGAATCGCGGGAAGCCCCTCCACCGTGGCGGGGATCTTCACCATCAGGTTCGGTCGGGCCACCCGCTGATGCAGGGCGCGGGCGGCTACCTCGGTGCCAGGGCCGTCGTGGGCGAGGCCAGGGTCGACCTCCACACTCACGTAGCCGTCGCCGCCGCCACTCGCCGCATGCAGCGACGCAAACTGGTCGAGCGCGCCGTGGATGTCGGCGAGCACCAGTTCCCAGTAGTGGTCGGTCACCGAACCACCGGCCTGCACCAGTTCGCGGAACTGATCGTCGTAATCGGCCGACCCCTGAATGGCCTTCTGGAAGATGGTGGGGTTGCTGGTGAGCCCGCGGATGCCGCGGTCGATCTGGCGCTGCAGTTCACCTCCGGTGAGGTAGCTGCGCTTCAAGTTGTCGAGCCAGGGGCTCTGGCCGTACTGCTCGAACAGGCTGACAAGACGGTTCATGGTGCGGTCCTTACCGGTTCAGTTCGATGCATGGGCGGCGACAAGTGCCGTGGCCCGAGCGACGACGTTGGCGACGTTGAGGCCGAGTCGGTCGAGCACCTCGCCGCCGGGTGCGCTGGCGCCGAAGCGGTCGATGCCGATGGAGTCGGTGGCGTACTTGGCCCACCCAAGGGTGCTGCCGGCCTCCACCGACAGCACTGGCAGCCACGAGGGCAGGGTGTCGGCGCGGTAGGCCGCAGGCTGTGCTTCGAAGCGATCCCACGACGGCATGCTCACCACGCGGGCGCCGATGCCGGAAGCGGCCAACTGGGCGGCCGCCTCCACGCACAGCGACACTTCGCTGCCCGAGGCCAGCAACACCACCTTCGGCTCGTTGGCATCCACCACCACCTCGGCCCCCACGGCAACAGCTGTGCCGTCGGTGCACACCGTGAGGTTCTGGCGGCTGAGCACCAGGGCCGTGGGCCCGTTGTGCTCGACCGCGGCCTTCCACGCTGCACTGGTCTCGTTGGCGTCGGCGGGGCGGATGACCTGGAGGCCGGGGATGGCGCGCAACGTGGCGAGGTGTTCCACCGGTTGGTGGGTGGGGCCATCTTCGCCCACGCCCACGGAGTCGTGGGTGAACACGAACACCACCTTGGCGCCGCTGAGGGCAGCCAGACGCACCGGCGGCCGCATGTAGTCGAGGAAGACGAAGAAGGTGCCGCCAGCGGGGAGCACGCCGCCGTGCAGCGCCATGCCCACCATGACCGAGCCCATGCCATGCTCGCGGATGCCGTAGTAGAGCTGGCGCCCCTCGGGGGTGGAAGGCGCCATGGCCACCTGGCCGGCCAGCTTTGTACCCGTGTTGCCGGTGAGGTCGGCGGCACCGGCCACCAGGCCTGGCACACCGGCGAGGGTGGCATTGAACGCCTTCTCGATGGCCACTCGCGTGGCGATCTTCTCGCCCTGCTCGAACGTGGGCAGTGCCTCGTCCCACCCGGCGATGCCGCCGCCGGCCCAGCAGGCGTCCCACTCGGCACGGTCGAATGACGCCGAGTCGAAGCGTTGCTGCCATGCCGCGGTGGCAGCCTGGCCGGCCTCGGTGCAGTGCGACCGGTAGGCACTCACCAGGTCGGCCGGCGCCCAGAACGGTTCGTCGGGAATACCCATCACGGCCTTGGTGCGGCTGACGTGCTCGGCCTTGAACGGGTTGCCATGGGCCGAGTGGTGGTCGGTGAAGTCGGGGCTGGGCACCCCGATGTGGGAGCGGAGGACGAGCAGGCTGGGCTTGTCGGTCACGGCCATCGCCCGGCGCAACCCGGCCTCGAGTGCGTCAAGATCGTCGGCCGCCTCGCCAAGGTCTTCGACGTGCCATCCGTAGGCCTCGAAACGCTTGGCCGCGTCGTCGCTGTACGTGAGGGCCGTGTCGCCGTCGATGGTGATGTGGTTGTCGTCGTAGACGCAGATGAGGTTGCCCAACTGCTGGTGCCCGGCGAGCGAGGCAGCCTCGTGGCTGACGCCCTCCATCAAGCAGCCGTCGCCCGCCACGACGAACGTGTAGTGCTGCTGCACGTCGGCACCGAAGCGGGCCCGCAGATGGCGCTCGGCGAGGGCCATGCCGACAGCGTTGGCAAACCCCTGGCCGAGCGGCCCGGTGGTGACCTCCACGCCCGCCGTGTGGCCCACCTCGGGGTGGCCCGGCGTGGCGGAACCCCACTGGCGGAAGGCCTTGATGTCGTCGAGTTCCAGCCCGTAACCGGCGAGGTAGAGCATGGAGTACTGCAGGATGCTGGCGTGGCCGCCGGAGAGGATGAACCGGTCGCGATCAGGCCAGGCGGGCTGCTGCGGGTGGTGCTGCATCACCCGGCTGTAGAGCACGTGGGCCAACGGAGCGAGCGCCATTGCGGTGCCCTGGTGGCCGCTGTTGGCGTGAAGGGGTGCGTCCATGGCGAAGCCACGGATGAGCGCGATTGCCTGCTGGTCCTGTTCCGGGGTGAGCACGGCGCCAAGGGTACTGGCCCCTCACCCGAGCGGCGTAACCACTCCGGCACGGTCGGCGTGCTCAGACGGGTGGCAGCAGCGTGAGCGGCACGAGGTGCCAGGGGTTGCGGTCGACGCGACAGTGGGCGAACACCTGGCCGTAGTCGGTGAACTCCAACTCGCCGCGCACGAGTCGGTAGGTGAACTTGCCGGGGTCGACGGTGAAGGGGCTCACGTTGCGAGCGATCTGCTCGTCGTCTTCCGACGGCCCCTTGCGGAACACGACCTCGAACACACCGTTGCCGCTCTCGCCCGGCGAGCAGTAGATGAGCGCCACCAGGTGTGGGGCAATGGTGGTGGGCACCGGCTCGGGGGACGCCATGGAGAACATCGCGCCCGTGATGTCGATGCGAGTGGACGGGCCGGGCGCTTGGCGCATCTCGAAGTTCTCGACGAAGAGGGCCGACACGATCTGCATGGAGCAGAGGGTAGCGGTGCTTTCAGACGGCGTCGCCGCCGACCCACACCTGCTCCACCGCCAGGTCGGCGGTGAGCGCGACCAGGTCGGCCCTGGCTCCCACCTCGATGCGCCCGCGGTCGTGGAGACCGAGCAGACGGGCCGGAACGGTGCTGGCGGCGCGCACCGCACGCTCCAACGGAATGCCGGCGTCGACACACACACGTAGCGCCCTGTCCATGGTGAGGGTGCTTCCCGCGAGGGTGCCGTCGGGCAGCCGAGGCGCCCCGTCGCGCACCTCCAGAAGAACCGAACCTGCGTGTCCCGCACGCCAGGCGACCGCATCGGTGACCAACACGGTGCGATCGGGGCCGAGTGTTTGAAAGGCCAGCCGCAACACACGTGGGTGCACGTGCACGCCATCGGCGATGAGCGACGCACACACCTGCGGGTTGGTGAGCGCCCACGTGGCCACGCCCGGGTCGCGGTGATGCACCCCGCTCATCCCGTTGAACAGGTGCGTTGTGAGCCGGGCACCTGCGGCGACGACCGAGTCGAACTGGGCCTCGTTGGCCCGGCTGTGCCCGATGCTCACCAACCGACCGTGGCTTGTGAGCAGTCGGGTGGCGTCGGCTGCCTCCGGCTGCTCGGCCCCAAGGGTGACCAGCCTGACGTGCTCGGGAAGGGCAGCCAGCCACGACCGATCGATGTCGGTGATGAGATCGGGAGGGTGGGCCCCTGGTGCCCCTCCGAGGAAGGGCCCTTCGAGGTGTGCGCCGGCGATGAAGGGCCTGGGGTGGTGATCGGTCGGCCGTTGCATCGCCGCGCCGATGCGCTCAAGTGGGCGTTCGAAGCGAGGGAGCGGCATGGTGATGAGGGTGGGGCACCAGGTGGTGACGCCCTGCTGCAACAGCAGCGAGTCGAGCCGGCCCCAGTCGTCGCCATCGGCCGTGGCCACGTCAACGTCGTCGATGCCGTTCACCTGCAGGTCGATGAAGCCCGGGGCGAGGATGCGGGCAGGCGCTGCGGCAATCGGCTCGACCGCGGTGATGACACCTGCCTCCCACTGCACTCGCGCTGGCCCCACCACGCCCGACGGAGTGAGTACTTGTGCAGCATCCACGAACGGCATGGCACCACGATCTCATATGCTGCGCCTGTGGTAGAGAGCGGGAGCGAACAGCCGTCGACGCGCGAGCTGATCCTCACCGAGGCAATTCGCTGTTTCGCCGAGCACGGATACGACGGCACATCGCTCAACGACATCGCCGCCGGGGTCGGCATTCGTCGGCCAAGCCTTCTGCACCACTTTCCCTCCAAGGAGACGCTCTACTCGGAGTGTTTCGAGCATCTGTTGAGCGACTGGATCCAGCGGCTTGCATCGGCCATCGGGTCGCCTCATACCGGTCAGCAGAAGATGGAACTGGTCATCGGCGCAGGCTTCGATCTGTTCCTCGGCAACCCCGACTATGTGCGCCTCATGCGCCGTGAAGCGCTCGACGGCGGCGGCAGGCTCGGCATCGACCTCGTTGCCGTGCTGCGTCCGATGTTCGATCGGGCCGTGGCGTTCTTCCGCCGTGAAATGGACGCGGGGACGTTCCGCCGGCAAGACCCCGAGCATCTCCTGCTCACCGGTTACGGCGCCGTGCTCAGCTACTTCAGCGACGCACCGTTCCTCGAAGGCCTGCTCGACGCCGACCCGCTGAGCCCCGACCGCATCCTCCGTGCACGCGATCACATCACCGAGTTCTTCGCCGCCGCGCTCAAGCCGTAGCAACGACACGGGCGCGGCTACGTTCGCCGCATGGCAACGCTTGAGGTGAACGGTCAGGTCGTCGGATACGCCACAGAAGGAGAGGGCACGCCGCTGCTGCTCATCCATGGCACCACCCAGAATCGGGCGGGTTGGGACATGGTTCGAGCGGCGATGCCCGCGGGTACGTCGTACACCTACGTCATGGTGGAGTTCCCCGGCTCAGGCGAGTCGGCGATGCCCAGCGAGCCGCTCACCGTGGAGTCGCTGGCCGACCAAGCCGCAGCGGTGATGGCCCACCTCGGACACGACAGGTATCACGTCGCTGGCTATTCCCTCGGCGCCGTAGTGGCGGCCGGTGTCGCTGCCAGGCATTCCGCCAACGTCGCCAGCGCGACGCTGCTGTGCGGTTGGGTGGCCACCGATGCCCGCATGCGCATCACGTTCGAGCTGTGGCAGAAGCTCATCGCCGTGAGCCCCGAGTTGTTCATGCACTACGCACTCGCCGATGGCTTCACGGCCGAAGGCTTGGCGATGATCGAGCCGATGGTGCCGATGATGCTGGGCATGGCGGCCGACGCCGTTGCCCCCGGCTCGCACGCACATCTGGAACTCGACAAGGTGGTCGACATCTCGGCGATGATGCCCTCCATCACGGCGCCCACCCTGGTGATCTCAGGCGAGCAAGACCGATGGGTCGATGTGCGTCACGGCAAGGCCCTTGCCGACGCCATCGCCGGGGCCCGCTTCGAGGTGCTTCCTGCTGGCCACGTGGTGATCCAGGAGATGGCCGCCGACATCGCCGCTCTCGTCGCTGCGCACACCGCCGCCGCATGAGCGGCCACACCCATCCTCGACCCTCACGAGCCGAGCAGTTCGCGCCGGCATCCGCCGAGACCGTCGCCCGCTGGTCGACCTTCGGCAAGTGGGACCGCGACTACTTCCCCAAGTTGGTGGGCTTGGTGGTGGAGGAAGTGCGCACCGACTACTGCCGCATGCGCATGCCGTTCCGCGATGCCTTGGAGCAGCCCGCAGGTGTGGTGCACGGCGGCGCCATCGCCACGGTACTCGACACAGTCGTGGTGCCCGCGGTGGGCAGCGCGTACACGGCCGAGCACCGCTACAGCACGGTCGACATGCACGTGCAGTACGTGGCGGCACTGGTGCAAGAAGACGGCATCGCCGAAGGCTGGATCGTCAAGCGCGGCCGCACCACCGTGTTCTGCGAGGCCGAGTTGGTGGGCGCCACCAGCGGCAAGCTCATCGCCCGCGCCCTGCTCACCTACAACGTCAGCACCCCCC
>DMQJ01000295.1 GCA_003455715.1 Acidimicrobiaceae bacterium
AGCCTTGCTCGCAGCTGAGCCGCTGGCCGGAACGCCCGCAGGCGCGCAGCCGCCGGTCGCACCTTCGGCCGAGGCCGCACCGTCGTCGGGGGGCGGCGCCATTTCGTGCCCGCACTGTTCGGTGCCGAACCTGGCCGAGGCGCTTTTCTGTGAAGGATGCGGCTACGACTTCACCACGGGCCAGACCCCGACGCACACCACCGAGGTCGCCAGCGGCGCCACTTCCGCTCCGACGGCTCCGGGCTCAGCGGTCGAGCCCGCTCCTCCCGGCGCCGCGTGGGTCGTCATCGTCGAGGTCGACGCCGAGTGGTATCGGTTGAAAGGGGTGCTGGCCGATCAGCCGTGTCCGCCTCCGTCATCGTCGACCGTGCGGCTCACGAGTCGTACCGCACTCGTCGGCCGCACGTCGGCGTCACGAGGGGTGCGGCCGGAGATCGCACTCGATGGCGACACCGGGGTCTCGCGTCGGCACGCCCAGTTCGTTCTCGAACCCGACCTCATCACCGTGGTCGATCTGTCGAGCACGAACGGCACCTATGTGGTGCCCGGTGGTTCGGTGCCCGACGAGGCGGTGCAGCCGATCGTGCCCGGCGTGCCAACGGTGCTTGCCGACGGCGACCGGGTGTACGTCGGTGCCTGGACCTGCCTCACCGTGCGTTCGGCCTGAGCGCTAGCTCGCAGCGAGCGAGCACACCTCGGCGAACCCTGCGCGCAGGCACTCCACCATCACGTCGGGGTCGGGGATGGCTGCTGCGTCCATGTTCACGCCGATGCAGCAGGTGCCGTTGTAGCTCATCAGCGTGATGTTGACGGCTGCGCCGGCGGTTGGGCCGAACGGGAAGAAGCGCTCCACCTTGGCACCTTCCAGCCACATGGGCATCGGTACGCCGGGCACGTTGCTCGCCAGGAAGTCGACGCCCTTCAGCATCGCCCCGATCACTCCCTTGGGCATCAGGTTCAACGCGCCGGCGATGGCCTCGGTGTGGTCCAACGCCTTCTCGTTGCGGATACCCTCCACCACCCGGTGCAGATCGGCCACTCGTTCGGCGGGCGTGGGCTCGTCGACCGGGACAGTGAAGCGGGTCACCGACACGTGGTTGCCACCTTCGGCATGGCCGGCACTTCGCTGGCTGATGGGCATGGCGACACGCAGTTCGTGCACTTCGGTGCCGTGGAAGTGGTGGTACTTCTGGAGGCCCGCAGTGATCCCTGCTAGGAACCCATCGTTGAGCCGCCCACCGGCGGCACGGGCTGAGGCGTGCAGATGGTTCACCGGGACCTCGACGGTGCGGAAGTTCGACGACATCATGCGTCCCACCATCACGGTCGACTTCGGTGATGTGGTGGGGGCGAGGAACTTGGCAATCGAGCCGATGGTGGCCACTGCCGACTCGACCGCCTGCTGTGGGTGACGCACTGCGTGCACCAGCGTGGGGAGCGCCGACGACAGCTGCTGGCGGGCGAAGTCGATCACGCCCTCCACGTCGTGGATCACGACATCGCGGAGCAGTTCGGCAGAGGTCGTGCGGCGAGCCGCCGGGCGCTCGGTGCGCGTCGTTGGCACCGGATGAGCCTCGAAGTCGAACAGATGAGCTGCCAGCTGTACGGCGCCAATGCCATCGGTGACCACATGGTGGGCCTTCACCACCAAGGCCGCGCCTTCGTCTGGGCGACCGTCGGTGCTCACACCTTCCACGAGGGTGAACTCCCACAGCGGCCGCGCGGAGTCGAACCCGCCGATGGCCTGTGTGCGAGCCCAGTCGAGCAGATCCTGGTGGGTGCTGCCATCAGGGAGGCGCACGCGGCGGAGGTGGTAATGCAGGTCGAAGTCGGGGTCGGGCACCCAGCGCAGGGTGGTTGGGTGCAACGGCACGGGCACCACCTTCTCCCGAAGCGCCGGGATGTGGTGTGTGATCTCCTCCACTCGCGCTTGCACCCTGGCCCACGACGGCGACGACTCCAACAGGACGACGCCGAGGATGGTGCTGCGCAGGAGCGGGTCGGCCTCGACCATCCACATGATGGTGTCGTTCTGACTCAGGTACGTGCGGTCGGCCATCGGGATCGTCCTCCGGCGAGGATCGTCCCGCTGCGGTTCACCAGCGCACAAGGGCCGTTCGGCCCGTCACTCAACCGAGTGCGTCGCCCAGTGCCTCCAGGCTCGGCACGAACCAGTACGCGCCGGTGACCGGCTGTGTGAACTCGGTGAGTCGGTCGCGCAGGCCGTCGCCGGATACCCCGAACATGCGCTCGAGCATTGCCGTGAAGCGCTGTGGGTCGGCGCTGAAGGCGACGAACACAAGGCCGTGCTCGTTGACGGTTCCGTAGGGCACGCTGCGTCGGTAGATCTCGATCTCGTCTCCCTCAGCGTCGTGCAGCACCACGCGCGAGATGTGTGCGGTGGGTGGCTTGAGGTGGTCGTCGAGTTCTCGGTCGTCGGCCTTGGTGCGGCCGATGATGCCTTCCTGCTCGGTCACAGGCAGGAGGTGGAAGCGGTCAAGGTCGTGGACCCATCGTTGGGTGATGGCGAATGTCCCGCCGGCGCCGGGTTGGCCGGCAGGCACGACCACCACGCCGAAGGCCTCCTCCACGCTCGGGTTCTCGGTGCCGTCGACGAACCCGGTGAGGTCGCGGCTGTCGTGGTACACGAAGCCCGCTACTTCGCTCGCCACACTGGCCACGGGGCGGAGGTGGGCGGCGACGGTGCGGGCGACGTCGAACAGGTCGTCGTCGCCGGAGCCGTGCAGCCACACCCAGAGGTCGTGCTCGGTGCTGGGCACGCCGTCGAGGTCGGGAAACTCGCTGAGGTGGGCAGGGGCCGCCGTGGGGGCCAGTTCGCGCCAGAGCGCAGGGGAGAAGCCGATGACGATGTTGACGCCGCCAGCGGCAACGCTCGGCTGGCGGAGTGGGGCGAGAGCAGCGAGCACTGCTGACGGTGCCCGGTCGGCGTGCAACACGAACTCGAGGTGGCGGTGTGATCGAGTCCCCTGGGCGAAGATGCCCGGCTGCGGCGTTCCCATCCCCCCAGTCTGTCCCACCCCCACCACCTTTACGTAAAAGGTGACAGGCTCGGACCGCAGGTCAGGGCCTGTGCACAACCTGTCACCTTTTACGTAAAGCGGGGATGGGGGTGGGCGAAAGGCCCTACTGAGGGGGGAGGGGAGGGTCCTAGGTTGCAGGTGTGAGTCCCGACCCAGTACCTGCCGCGCTCTCCGAGCGCGAAGTGGTCGACGCCAGTGAGGCTGTCGCCCGGGTGGCCCACCTCCTGTCGGAAGTGATCGCCATCTATCCCATCACCCCTGCCTCCGTCATGGGCGAACACGCCGATGCGTGGAGCGCCCGCGGCCACACCAACCTGTGGGGCGTCGTGCCAGAAGTGATCGAGATGCAAAGCGAGGCCGGTGCTGCCGGCGCGTTGCACGGTGCCGTGCTGCGAGGCGCCATGGCCACCACCTTCACTGCCAGCCAGGGCCTCCTGTTGATGCTGCCCGACATGTTCAAGCTGGCGGGTGAACTCACCCCCGCCGTCATCCACGTGGCCGCCCGCAGCGTGGCCACCCATGCGCTGAGCATCTTCGGCGACCACAGCGACGTGATGGCGGCCCGCAGCACCGGGTTCACCATGCTGTGCGCCGGCAGCGTGCAGGAAGCCGGCGACATGGCGGCGGTCGCACACGCTGCCACGTTGGCGTCACGGGTGCCGGTGCTGCACTTCTTCGACGGGTTCCGCACAAGCCACGAGGTGAACACCGTGGTGGTGCCCACGGCCGAGCAACTGCGCTCGCTCGTCGACGACGAGCTCATCGCCGCTCACCGGGCACGAGGCCTCGACCCCAATCGCCCGATGCTGCGTGGCAGCGCCCAGAACCCCGACGTCTTCTTCCAGGCTCGTGAAGCCTGCACGCCGTTCCACGCCGCGGTGCCCTCCGTCGTGCAGGCCACCATGGATCGCTTCGCAGCCATCACCGGCCGCCAGTACCACCTCGCCGAGTACCACGGCGCTCCCGACGCAGAGCGCGTCGTGGTGGTGATGGGGTCAGGTGCCGGGGCGGTTCGGGAAGCCGTCGACGAACTCAATGCCCGTGGCGAACGCGTGGGCATGGTGGCGTTGCGCCTGTTCCGCCCGCTGCCCACCGAGCAGCTGCTGGCAGCCTTGCCACCGTCTACTCGCACCATCGCCGTCCTCGATCGCACGAAGGAACCGGGCGCGCCGTTCGAGCCGCTGCACCTCGACCTACTGGCCACGATGTGGCACAGCCCGACCTCGCACTGGGCGACGGGCGAGCGTCCGCGTGTGTTCGGCGGCCGTTACGGGCTGAGCAGCAAGGAGTTCACCCCGGCAATGGTGAAAGCCGTGTTCGACGAGGCCAACGCGGCGGAGCCGACCAACCCGTTCACCGTGGGCATCGTCGACGATGTGAGTCACACCAGCCTCACGCCCGATGCATCGTTCCGCACCGACACCGCCAAGGTGCGGGCGGTGTTCTATGGCCTCGGCTCCGACGGCACGGTGGGCGCCAACAAGAACACGGCGAAGATCGTCGGTGGCCACAGCGGGCTTCACGTGCAGGCGTACTTCGTGTACGACTCGAAGAAATCGGGCAGCATGACCGTGAGCCATCTACGGTTCGACCCTCAGCCCATCGGCAGCACCTACCTCGTCGACGATGCCACCTTCGTGGGTGTGCACCAGTGGAGCTTCCTGGAGCGGATCAACGTGCTCGACGTCGCTGCCCCTGGCGCAACCGTGTTGCTCAACTCGCCCTATGCGCCCGACCAGGTGTGGGGGCGGCTGCCGGTGGAGGCGCAACAGCAGGTGGTCAGCAAGGGCCTGCGCCTGTACGCCATCGACGGCGCCAAGGTGGCTCGAGAGGCGGGCCTGGGCAACCGCATCAATACGGTGATGCAGACCTGCTTCTTCGCGCTCGCCGATGTGCTGCCCACCGAGCAGGCACTGAGTGAACTGCGTGAGGCAATTGCCCATTCGTACGGTGCCCGCGGCGACGTGGTGGTGGAGCGCAACGTGGCGGCGGTCGACACCGCGCTCAGCCATCTGCACGAGGTGCCGGTGGGCGGTGTCGTCGATTCGACGAGCCAGCTGCGTGCAGCCGTGGCCGCCGACGCGCCGGAGTTCGTGCAACGAGTCACCGCCCGGATGCTGGCCGGGGAGGGCGACCTCCTGCCGGTGAGCGCGTTGCCGCCCGACGGTGCGTTCGTCACCGGTACGTCGAAGTGGGAGAAGCGCACGATTGCCCCTGAGATTCCCATCTGGGAGCCCGATCTGTGCATCGACTGCGGGAAGTGCGCCATCGTCTGCCCCCATGCGGCGATCCGAATGAAGGTGTACGAGCCGAGCGCCGTGGAGTCCGCTGGCGCTGTCGACTCGTTGAAGGGGAAAGACTTCCGCAGCCGCGAGGTGCCCGGCATGCGCCTCACTGTGCAAGTCGCGCCCGACGACTGCACCGGTTGCGGGGTGTGCGTGCAGTCGTGCCCGGCACACGACAAGAGCGAGGTGAAGCGCAAGAGCATCAACATGCGACCCATCGCCGAGTACCTCGAGGTGGAGCGGGCCGCGTGGGATGCCTTCCACCGCATCGAGGCCGCCGACC
>DMQJ01000233.1:0-235 GCA_003455715.1 Acidimicrobiaceae bacterium
AAGACCAGCGTGCTGGTCACCGAGAAGGTCGAGTACGTCGACTACAAAGACGTCAACTTGCTCACCCGCTTCGTCAGTGACCGTTCCAAGATCCGCAACCGGCGGGTGACGGGCAACGATGTGCAGCAGCAGCGCGACATCGCCAACGCCATCAAGAACGCACGGGAGATGGCGCTCATGCCCTACACCAAGCGGGTCGCCCAGACCCGCACCTCGCGCCCCCCGCGCGACGGTG
>DMQJ01000233.1:410-12337 GCA_003455715.1 Acidimicrobiaceae bacterium
CCCCCCCCCGCGGGGGGGCCGCGCCCCCCCCCCCGCCCCTCGCGCCCCCCGCGCGACGGTGAGGGCCGCCGTGAGCGCGCCGAGGACCAGGTTGTCGAGAGCCAGTTGGAAGGCACCGAGGTCGACGACGACGCCGCTGACGACATCGAGGCCATCGAGGAGGGCGAGTGATGAAGGTCATTCTCCGTTCCGACCGCAAGGGCCTTGGCAAGCGTGGCGACATCGTCGAAGTCAGCGATGGCTACGCGCGCAACTTCCTGTTCCCCAAGGGTCACGCGATCACCGCCACCGACGGTGCGGTGTCGCAGGCGCACGCAATGCGCCGAGCTCGCGATCTGCGCGATGCCAGCGACCGTGAGGCCGCCCAAACCATCGCCTCGGCGTTGGTGGCCAAGACCATCACCATCACGGTGAAGGCCGGCGCCGAGGGTCGTCTGTTCGGCTCGGTCACCGCCGCCGATGTGGCGGCTGCTGTCGAGTCGCAGGCGCACATCACCCTCGACCGCAAGCAGCTTCACGTCGAGCACATCAAGACGGTGGGTACCTACCAGGTGAGCGCCAAGCTGCACGCCGACGTGGAGTTCCCCATCACCGTCGAGGTGGCAGCGAAGTAATCCCAGTCGGGGCGTCGGCCCCCACTGTCAACAGGGTTGTCCACAGCCCCGGTCAGCGGCATGCGTGCAGATGACCGGGGCTGTGCCGTTCCCAGGTGGCGACACGCTGTCGCTCGGCGGCGACAGGCTGCTTCCGTTGTCCACACGTCATCCACAGGTTGCGCCCTCTAGCGATGCACAGGGGCGCTCAGGCAAGGTAGGTGCATCATGAGTGACGACCCACGCGATGGCTGGCGACCCTCCGGTTCCGGCCGCCCCGGCGACCGTAACGACCGCGACCGGCCACGTCGCATCGAGGCGCGCGTGCCCCCGCACAACCTCAGCGCAGAAGAGAGCCTGCTCGGCGCGCTGCTGCTGAGCCGCGAGGTGGTGGGCCAGGTGGCCGAGCTTGGCGTGCTCGTCGACCACTTCTACAAGCCGTCGCACCAGCACATCTACACCGCCATTCGCGGCCTCATGGCGCAGGGCCAGCCGGTGGATGTGGTCACCGTCGCCGACGAGTTGCGTCGCAACGGCCTGTTGGAGGAAGTCGGTGGCCCGGCCGCGCTGCTCGACCTGCAGAACGCCACGCCGGCCATCTCCAACGCCGCTCGCTACGCCAAGATCGTGCAAGACACCGCGGTGCTGCGCAAGCTCATCAGCGTCGCCGGCGAAATCACCGAGCTCGCCTACAGCGAACCCGACGATGTCACGAAGGCCCTCGACGACGCCGAGACCCGCGTGTTCGAAGTGGCCGAAGACCGAGTGGTCGACAGCACTCGACCCTTGGGCGACCTGCTGCCGCTGGCGATGGACAAGCTGCAGGAGACGTTCGAGCGCGGCGACACCATCACCGGTACGGCCACCGGTTACGACGACCTCGACGAGATCCTCTCCGGCCTGCAACCGAGCACGCTCAACATCATCGGTGCGCGACCCGCGATGGGAAAGACCGCCATTGGCTTGGGGATTGCGACGCATGTGGCGAAGAAGACCAACAAGCCCGTGCTCGTGTTCTCGCTCGAAATGGGCCACGCCGAGCTCACCGGTCGAATCTTGTCGAGCGAGGCGGAGGTGGAGTCGCAGAAGTTGCGCACCGGCCGACTCGCCGAGAGCGACTGGACCAAGATCGGTAAGGCCATCAACCGCATCGACACCATCCCGCTCTATCTCGACGACAACCCGCGGGTGACGGTGATGGAGATCCGGGCGAAGGCCCGCAGGTTGAAGGCCCGCCACGGTGGGCTCGGGCTGATCCTCATCGACTACCTGCAGCTGATGAGCGGCGGTTCGAGTGCCGAGAACCGCCAGTTGGAGGTGAGCGAGATCAGCCGTGGTCTGAAGATTCTCGCCCGTGAACTCGAGGTGCCCATCATCGCTCTCAGCCAGCTCAGCCGAAACCTCGAGAGCCGCGCCGACAAGCGCCCCATGCTCGCCGACCTGCGCGAGTCGGGTTCGCTCGAGCAGGACGCCGACGTCGTGATGTTCCTGTACCGCGACGAGGTGTACAACCGCGATTCGCCCGACAAGGCGGCCGCCGAACTCATCATCGCCAAGCACCGTTCCGGCCCTACCGGCACCGCCCGCCTGGTATTCCGCGGCCAGTACACCAAGTTCGGCAACGCCGCCCGCGGCGTGTGATGACAGCCGCGCCCGCAAGTACCCGACCCTGTCACCAGCGATCCACCCGAGTGACACCCGACCCACCCGAGTGACACCCGACCCACCCGAGTGACACCCCGCAAGCGAGTGCTCACTCGCCTCCCGGGGGGCGAGTGGGCACTCGGGCCAGGGTCGGGGCGCGCCCGCGCCGCTCCCCACGAATCTGGCGAAATTGCCGGAGACGGCTGGCGCAGTCGGTTGGTTGCACGGCACAATGTTCCGACGCACTGGCGGAGTGCGTGCGGGCGAGAGGCCTGCGACAGGTTGGGGGCCACGCACACGTGGACAACGCAGTACAAGAGCAACAGCGGGTGCGCATCAGCGTGTTGGGCCCCACCGAGGTCATCGCGAACGGCCGCCGACTGCAACTCACACAACAAGACCTGCGAGTGCTCACGGCGCTGGTTGCCGTTGCGGCCGATGCCGAGACCGACTCGGAGCATGTCGAGGCCTACGCGTGGCACGAGCCGCCGTCGCCGCGGGCGCTGCAGTCGTCGGTGTATCGCCTCCGCAAGTTGCTCGGCGACGACGCCATCATCACACGACGTCGGCGTGTGCTGCTGAACCGCGAGCGGGTCGTCACCGACCTCGACGAGTTCATCGACCTTGCCGGCTCCGATCCGCTCGCTGCACCTCGCGAGCGTGGTCCGCTCGGAGCGGCGCTGGGTCTCGTGCGTGGGGCCCCGTTCGACACCATGGCCGGCCACCCGGCGTGGGCCGACCTTCGTGGGCGATGGGCCGACAGAGTCGACGACCTCATCGACGCCATGGTGCACCAGGTGCGCATCGACGGCGACGTCAGCGCGGCCATCCCGCTTGCACGCGAGCACCTCTCACACGTGCCGTCGTCGGGCCGACGCTGGATGCGACTCATCGATCTGCTGGCCTCGGTGGGCCGCCGAGCCGATGCGTTGCGCACCGTCGAGCAGGCCCGAGCGTCGCTCAACCGATCCGCCGCCAATGAACCCGCACCGTTGCTCGATCTCCTCGAGCGTGAGCGGGCGATTCTCAGCGGTGCCGTGACGGCGCTGCCACCGAACGACCACAACGAACACCCGCCTCCGCTCGGACGCGACGCCGAGTACTGCTCGGTGCAGCGCGCCCTCGATCACCCAGACGCCGGCGCCATCGTGTTGTACGGGCCGGAGGGTGCTGGCAAGACCACCCTGATGAACGCCGTCGCCACGTCGTGGACTGGCCGCGGCGGCCGGGTGTTGCGAGTGGCCGGCAACGAGCGCCTGCCTTCTACCTTCGACGAACTCGCCGAGGCCCTCGCGTCGGCCTTTCCACGCATCAAGGAGGTGCGCAACGACGTCTTCTTGCTGCACGAGGGCCTGCGCAACGAGGGCAGGGTGCTCATGGACCCCACGCTCGTCTGCATCGACGACGCCCAGTGGCTGGAAGGAGACGCACTCACGCGGCTCGCCTCGCTGTGGCGCGGCGCGGCGCCATCCGTGCGGGTGATGCTGTGCCTGCGCCCCGGCACTGCGGCGGTGGAACGCGTGGGCCTCACCGTGCCCTTCCACCTTGTGGAGATTGGCCCGCTCACCCTCGAGGCCACCTCCGAACTCCTGCGGGTGGCGGGCGCCCTCACCGACCCCGAGGGCGTCGCTGTGGTGCACAGTGCCACGCAGGGCAATCCGGGGCTCATCGCCACCTACCTGCAGTTGCGTCGGCGTTCGTCGTCGTCGCAGTTCTCGCTCGCTGCCGTGGTGGAGCAACGCCTTGCTGCACTCCATGGTGCGGCACAGCGGTTGGTGCAACTCGCTGCCGTTGCCGGCCCCCCGCTGGCCGATCTTCATCTCCCCGACCTCCTCGCCCTCGACCGCGTCGAGGCCCGCAGCGTCGCCGCAGAGGCGATCGAGTCGGGGCTCGTGGTGCACACCCACGAAGGTGTGCGCCTCGCCGATCACCTCCACGAGGTGGTCCGCGGTTTCATGACCTCCGCCGACCGAACCGAGACAGCCCGACGCCTTCTCGCACTTCCGTTCGCGGCAACCGACCCCGCCGCAGTGTTGGCACGTGGTCGACTGCATCTCCTTGCCGACCCCGTCGACGGCTGGCGCGATGCCGTGGCGGCATACGGCACGGCGTTCGACCTCGTCAACTCGTTCGACACCGCGCGTCGACTCGCCATCGCCGAGGCCGCGTACCGCGACCTCACCGAGGCCGGTGCTCCCAGGTCTGCCTACGCGTTGGTGCATCTTCGACTCGGGCTCGCCGCTCACATGTCGGGACGGGTCGACGTTGGGCGCAACGAGTTGGAGACCGCCTATTGCGTGGCGCTCGACGCCGGCGATGCGTCCACCGCGGTGCACGTGGTGGCGCATTCGAGCGACGCCACGATGGTGGCCGTCACCGACGTGGGCGACGATGCACGGGCGCTGGTGGCACTGTGGCGCGACAACCCCGACCTCAGTGGTGCGCAGCGCATCCGCCTCGATGCCGTGGCGGCGCTCCACGAGATGGCCCGCTACGACGCCGATCATGGCGCACGTCTCGCCCGGGCAGCAGCGGCCGCAGCGCGAGCCACCGGCGACAAAGCGCTCCTCGCCGATGTGTTGGCCATGGTGGTGGTCGATGAAGCTGCTGGGCGAGACCTCACCGACGAAGCGGTGGAACTCATGGCGCTCAGCCGCGCCAGTGGTCGTACCGACAAGCTCGCCCAAGCTGCGATGTACCAACTCTGTGCGCTGATGCGCAACCAGCAGGCAACGTTCGAGCACCCGTTGCTCACCGAGTTGGCAATGCTGGCCGAACGAAACCCATCGACGGCGCTGCGCCTCCGTCACCGACTCGTTGCGCTCGCTCGCCTGGTGGTGCACGGGCACCGCGCCGAAGCGCTCGATGGCCTCTCAGTGTTGCGGGGTGGGCTGCCGTCGCGAGTTCCGCCGTTGCTCGAGCGTGCCATTCTCACGTTGGAGTCCGTGGCACTGGCGCCCGAATGGCGCGAGATCGACCCGGTGCGGTTCGTCGGCGATCCTGCAGTAGTGCCGCTCAGTGCACCCACCGATGTGGTGCTGTGGCGGGCAGCCGAGGCGGTTGGCAACGGCAGCGCGCGTCGTGCCGAACAGGCGCTCCGTCAGCTCAACCGTTCGGTGGTGGCCGGGCGTACCTCACCGCTGGCCATCACCCGGCTCCCTCTGTTGGCGCTGGTGGTGCAACGGGTCGGCAGCAGGGAGTTGGCCGCCCAGCACCTGCAGCTCAACCTCAGTCAGCGCGGCCACGATCTGTCGATGCTGCCTGCCTTCCACCTCGGGCCCACCGACCTGTGGTTGAGCCTCCTTGCGGAGGTGGCCGGCGACCCGTCGGCCGCAACGCTGGCATCGGCTGGGGCGGCACGCCTCAGCGACCTCGCTGGCTAGCCCGGCGGGTTCGCAACGTTCCGTGGCGCCCATCGCGCCTCGCGTGAGCACTCCTCGGACGTGTGTCACATCTCGGACCTTTTGCGTCATGTCTGCGTCATCGGTCGGCCGGCTCCGTCGTCACTGAGGGGTCGGCGTCGCAGCACGCCGACCACGGCGGAGGAGTAGTCAGGTGAAGACGACACAACAAGATCGAACATCGACGCGCGCGAGCATGGGTCTCGCGTGGGGGCGTGGCAAGCGGACCGCCCGTCGACATGCCGCACTCGGCATCGCAGTGCTCACCACGGCGGGCGGGTTGGCCGTCGGCCTTCCGACCGGCGTGTCAGCGGCGCCGCCGAGAGCGTCCGGCGTGGTCAGCCTCGACACCAACGCCGATGGCGCGGTGAACGGCGTTTCCGTTCCCGGTCTCACCGAACCTGGTTTCGCCGGGGTATCCGTCGAAGTGCGATGCACCGACGACACGCTCATTGGTGGCCCGGTGGTGCCGGCCACGGATGGCACGTGGGCCATCGACGATCTCGCAGCGTGCGCCACGGGGGAGGCCACGGTGGTGGTCGCGGTCACCGACGACCGCTACACCATCTCCAACATCGCCGGCGCCAACGAGACCCCCCGTGCGGGCGATCCGTCAGTGGGCGAGTCGGCCTCGTTCGTCGTCGACGACACCACCGACGTCTCGATCACCACGCTCGTTCGCCCCGACTGGTACCTCGACCTGTCGATTCCCGTCGATGGTGGCAACGGGCTGCCGGCGGTCTACACCGGTTCGGCGCCGTTCGACACGACGTGTCCGCAGGATGGCAACGACTGTGCGCCGCAAGACCTCGTGGTGCGCAACCAGGACACGGTCACCTTCACGTGGGCCGTCACGGCCTCGTCGCTCGACGACGCCGCGCAATCCGTGGGCGACGTGGTGCTGGAGCAGACGCTGGTGCTCGACCCCGACGGACCTGGTGGCAACCCGGCGTCGGTGGCCAACTTCGCTCGTGTGCCGGCCCGCTGCAAGGCGACGGGCGGTGGTGGCACGCCGCCGCCGGTGAGCCAGATCGTCGCTCTCCCGAGCAACACCGTGGTGCCCGAGGGTGCGATGCCGCCCGACGGCTCCACGCACGTCGTGCTCACCTGCAACCTCGGCAACTGGACCCAGACCGGCGACGCCGTCACCTTGCAGCCAGTGGTGAAGATTTCGGGCGAGTCGCCCAACGGCTCGCAGTTCGCGACCACGGCTCGCGTGTACGCCGTCGATGATGCCTCGGTGCCCACGATGGTGCCCGACACCGACGAGAGCTACGGCCCCATCGACATCACTGCGGCACCGGCCTACGACCTCGAGAAGGTCGGCTTCTTCAACCGCGACCCCGGCTACCGCGACATCGGCCGCGGCAGTGAGGCCGGCTGGTACACGTACGTCGTCCTGCAGATCAAGACCGACCGTCGCGTGGGTGTGGAGGCGCTGCAGCAGCCCATCGACATCCGCGAAGACGTCTTCGCCATCGCGGCCGACGGCCTCACCGCCTACCCCGACATGGAGTTCGCGATCACCCACTGCATGCCCAACCCCAACCGTTGGAGCGGCACGGTGGGTGGCAAGGCGGCGCCGTACTTCGACTGGCCCGCCGATCAACTGAACCGCACCGTGCCCGACTCGGGCACGTGCACCTTCACCCGCGACGACAACGCCGACCTCACCAGCGACTACACGGTCACGTTCGACAACATCGACATGAGCGGAACTCGGTATCCCACGCAGAACGCGAACGGCAGCGATCTCTCGGCCGGACCCTTCTACGTCGCCAGCTTCCGCCTGCAGATCTTCATCCCGTTCCGCACGGTCGACATCACCAACGGTGTGCTCGACGACCAGACCGGCAGCTTCCAGTTGTACAACCGGGTGGGCGACTTCGACCCCGACGGCCTCACGGGTACGAGCAACTACGGCACCGACGTAGAGCCCGGGTATTGCACCGCGGCCAGCGTCGACGGTCTGAACCTCAACGACCCGGCGATGCCGATGTGCGACACGATGCCCATCACCGGCGCTCGCAGCAACAACATCGCCGGCCCCATCAGCATGTTCATGGCGCCTGGTTCGTTCGCCAAGTACCTGCTCGACCAGACGACGCTCTACAACGGCGGCTGGACCTACCTGTCCAACATGACGAGCCCGCACGACGGTGCTGCCGTGCTGCAGCCGGGCCAGATCACCGACACCCACCTCAACTGGATCAACAACGGTTCGATTGCGTGGCACGACTCGCGCATCTGCGACGTGTTCGACAACACGATGGCCACCCTCGTGCCATCGTCGGCCACGGTGGTGAACGGCACCGACGACATCTATGCGTGGTTGTCGGCAACGGGCCCGGGCACCGGCGACTACAACCCCACCGTTGCCGCGCAGTGGAACGCCAAGTGGATCTTCGAGTTCGCGCACATCGCCATCGACTACGACACCGACGGCGCGGGGCCCGACACCGGCGACGACCCGCTGAAGGGTGTCACCACCAACCCCGTCACCGGCCGCATCGACGGCTCGTGGACCAGCCAGGGCGCAGCCCGTTGCGACGACGACGCTCCCGCTGCGGGGTGGTTCACCAACCCCAACGACGTGCCGGGCGGCGTCGATGCCGTGAATGCGGTGCGTGTGCGCCCGGGCATCGACCCGGCGACGGGCCAGCCCACCGTGCAGCCGTTCGGTGTGAACAACCGCCTCAACTTCGGCATGCGCATCCGCGACCGGTTCTACGGCGGCCCGCACGACGGCGACATCATCCCCGCCGGTGCGGTGTTCGCCAACTTCGCCAACGTGCGCGCCGACGAGGAGAACAACGGCAACTGGACGGGCCGCGGATATCTGCCGTCGCCCGAGAACACCGCCTCCGACGGCGACCGGGTCACCATTGCTCGCGCCACGCTGGCCGTGCAGAAGCGCACCATCACGGTCGACGGCGTTGGCGACGGCGCTGCCGAGTTCGGCAGCACCGGCGCCGCGGTGGCCGGCAACCCGGTGGTGTGGGAAGTCGTGGCCAGCGTCAGCGCGGCCACCGACGAGCCCGCACCCGTGAGCGGCCTCACCATCACCGACGTGTTGCCCGAATTCGCCGAGTACGACCCCGACTGCACAGCGGCGCTCAGTGGCGGCACCCCCGCCGACATCGTGCTGCTCGACACACCGTCTGCCGGAAAGACCACCCTGGTGTGGAACCTCGGCACGTGGACGCCCAACACGGTGGTGCCGAACCGACGCATCTGCACCAACTCCGACCCGTTGGCCCCCAACGGCACCACCCTGGTGAACCGCGCGGAGGTCACCTACGAAGGTTCGCCGATCACCCCCTTCGACCTGCACAGCGTGGTGCTCGAGCAGACCGGTGAGATCAAGCTGCGCAAGCGCGTCGACGCGACACTCGATGTGCTCAACGACGATCAGCAGTACACGCTGTCGGCGCAGAACTTCTCCGAGACGCTCACCGTGGGCGCGCCCACCATCATCGAGGTCTTCCCCTACAACGGTGACGCCACCAACACCGCCAACGTGAACCGCAACCCGGGCTCCAACTACGACGGCGCCCTCGTGTTGCAGGGCGCACCGACCGTCACCAACATCAGCGGAGGCGCGTACAACGCGCAGGTCCTCTACACCGCCGATGCACCGGCCACGGTGAACCAGAACCTCAACCTCAATACGTCGACGTGGTGTTCGGAGAGCGGCGGAACCTTCACCCTCGTGAGCGGAGCGGGTACCTGCCCGGCGTCGTTCGATGACGTCACTGCCCTGAAGGTGGTGGGTGCCGACAACCTCACGCCGGTCACGTCGTTCGCCACGAGCGGTCTCACGGTGCGTTTCGGCCTGCAGGCCGGCGACACGGTGAACCCCTTCAGCACCACCGCCAACGAGCCGAACGACGTGTACAGCAACCGGTTCACGATGTTCTCGTCGACGTTCACCAACGCCAACGGCCAGTTCCAGACGCTCGCCTCCAACCGCACCACGGTGCGCACGGTGAGCCACAGCCTCGGCGACTGGGTGTTCGAAGATCGCGACAGCGACGGGTTGTTCACTGCGGGTCGCGATGCGGTGGTGCCCGATGGGGTCACCATCAACCTCTGGTACCGCCCTGCGGTGGGTCCGCCGAGCAAGGTGGCCGACACCACCACCTCGGGTGGGCAGTACCTGTTCACCGGTTTGCCCAGCGGTACCTACTTCGTGGAGATCCCGGCCACCGAGTTCGCGGCCGGTGGTGCGCTCGAAGGCTGGACCATCACCCCGGTGGCGGCCGCGGCGGACGTCGACGAGAACGACGACGTCTCGCACGACACCGTTGCAGGCAGCGGTGGTGCGGTCGTGTCCACCGACGTCACCCTGTCGGCCACCGTCGACCCCGATACCGGCAACGTGCTCGGCGACGAACCCGTCGCCGAGAACATCCACGGTGTGGTCGACACCTCCACCACGGATCCGTTCTCCAACCTCTCGGTCGATCTTGCGCTGGTGCGCGACCCGGCGATCGACATCGAGAAGGAGATCTGCACCCTGGCCGACAACTCGTGCGACCCGGCCGCTGCGCTGGGAACGGGTGGCTGGTCGGTCGACGGAGTGCCCGGCGCCGGGCCTGATTCGGAGACCACACAGAAGCCCTACCTCGACACGGCGCTGTGGCGCATCATCGTCACCAACACCGGCCACCAGTACCTCACCGATGTGGTGGTGACCGATCTGTTGGTGACAGCGTGCGGTCGTACCAGTGCGGTCGTCGGCGCCTTCGACGACTTCGCTCCGGGCGCCGTGGCGAGCTGGACGTGCACCACACCCAACCTGATCGTGGCGATCGCCCCGAACCAGGCCACCGTGGTGGGCAACACGCAGGCACCCGATCCGGTGGAGGTCACCGATACCGACACCGCGTCGGTCACCGTGCCCAACCCGTTCCCTGCGATCTCGATCATCAAGTACGTGAACGGCCACGATGCCAACACGGCGCCCGGCGTGTACATCCCCGTCGGCGATAGCGCGTCGTGGACGTACGAGGTGCGCAACACGGGCAACGTGCCACTGCTCAACGTGACCGTCACCGACGACGCAGGTACGCCCGCCGACCCGGCCGACGACTTCACGGCCGAGTACGTGAGCGGCGACAGCGACACCGATGGCATCCTCGACCTCACCGAAGTGTGGCTCTTCCAGTCGCCCGCGGCTGAGCAACTCACCGTGTCCGAGGGGCAGTACACCAACGTCGCCGAGGTGGTGGCCAACCCGGCCAACAACCCCGACGCGGAGGTCACCGACGACGACCCGGCCAACCACTTCGGCCCCGTCGTCGGCATCGACGTGGAGAAGAGCGTTCAGACGCTGTTCGACGCCGACACCGCGCTCGATGACGACCCCGACTACTTCCCCGCACCGGCCACCGCCGATAGCACCGAGGTGCCGTTCGTGAAGCCGCTCGGCGCAGTGAAGTGGACGATCATCGTCACCAACACCGGCAACGCATCCCTCGTCGACGTGGTCGTCACCGACGACCAGATCGTCAACGATGGCGCCGATGTCGACTGTGGCGGCACCGCTCCCACCGCCAACGTCATTCCGGTACTGGCCGCAGGTGAGAGCGTCACCTGCACCGTGCCCAACGGTGTGGCGCAAGAGGCGCTGTTCACCAACACGGCCACCGCGGAAGGCACCGGCCCGGCGATGGAAGACTCCGAGGGCAACCCGGTAGGCGGCGAGACGGTGTCCGACACCGACGACGCCAACTACTTCGGCGCAGCCCCGGCCATCGACATCGTCAAGTACGTGAACGGCTACGACGCCAACGAAGCGCCCGGCCTGCTGGTGAAGAAGGGCGACCCGCTCACCTTCACCTACGTGGTCACCAACACGGGCAACACGGAACTCGCCGACGTCACCGTGGTCGACGACCAGGGTGTGGTGGTCGATTGCGGCGAGGGCACGAACGTCATCGGCACAATGGCGATCGACGAGGAGGTCACCTGCAGCGGTACCGCCACGGCCGATTTCGACGGTCAGTACACCAACATCGGCTCGGTCACCGGCGTCGGCCCCGACTCTGTGGGCACCGACGGCGAGCCGGTCGACGGCGACGAGGTGTCGGCCGACGACCCCGCGAACGTCTTCACGCCGGTGGCCTCCATCGACCTGGAGAAGTTGGTGAACGGCGACGACGCCGACACCGCTCCGGGCGTGAAGGTTGGCTACTCGACGGCAGTCACCTTCACCTACCTCGTCACCAACACCGGCAACGTCACCTTGCGCGATGTCACGGTGGTCGACGACCAGGGTGTGGTG
>DMQJ01000233.1:12501-13047 GCA_003455715.1 Acidimicrobiaceae bacterium
GGTCGACGACCAGGGTGTGGTGGTGGACTGCGGCGACGGCACCCCGTTCATCTCCAGCCTGGCGCCGGGCGCCATGGCGACCTGTACGGGCACCCAGCCGGCACGCAACACGGCGACGGCGACAGCGCCGTACAAGAACATCGGTACCGCGGTGGGCACCCCCGACCCGGTGTTCCCCGAGTGGCAGGCGGAAGACGACCGGCCGGTGTTCGACGATGTCGTCGACACCGACCCCGCCCACTACTACATCGACCCCGCCAGTGTTCCCCCGCTGCCGCCCATCCCGGGCACCGGCAGCAACAGCACCACGCCCATGCTGATGATGGCCGCACTGATGTTGATGGCGGGCGTGGTCTTGATGGCGGCTCGTCGGCGCCGCTCCGCCGACTGATGCCGACCACGTGCTTTGCCGGGCGCGAACAACGCCCGGCACGGCACACTGGTGCCATGTTCCTCGGCAAAGACTTGGTGGTGTGGCTGCTGTTGGCCCTGGGTGGCGCGTTGTTCGTGGGCAACCTGATGGCGGTGGTCCGCCCACCGGCGGTG
>DMQJ01000233.1:13243-13517 GCA_003455715.1 Acidimicrobiaceae bacterium
TGCGACGCGACGAGGACGACCTCGACCGGGCGCCGAAGGCTCGCAGCTTGGCGATGGCCGGCCTCGGGTTGGTGGTGGCTGTTGCTGCGCTCGGGGCACTCGTGCTGCGCTGAGCACACTTCTTGACGATTTCTTCCGTACAGAAACTTCAATTTCACTCCGCTACGTAGTACGGTCCGCCGCGAAGTCTGCGTCATGAACGGCGGCGAGTTGCGTCGTTGATGCGTCAGGCTGCCTCTCGTGCTGGGAGCGGTACGAGCAAAGAGCGGAAAGA
>DMQJ01000053.1 GCA_003455715.1 Acidimicrobiaceae bacterium
CGTGACGGCGGCGACCTCGACCTCGACGCCAGTCTCGACGCCATCGCCGACGGGCGGGCCAGCGGCGTGATCGACGCCGAACGCTTGCGCATGCGCGGCTGGGTACGGCCCGGCACCGGGCTGTGCCTCCTGGTGGATCGGAGCGGCTCCATGGGCGGCAAGCCGCTGGCCACCGCCGCGCTGGCTGCGGCTGCGGTAGCAAGCCGCAGCCCCGACGATTACAGCGTGCTCGCCTTCGGCAAGGACGTGGTGGTGGCCAAGGGGCAAACCACCCCGAAGCCGAACGACATGGTGGTCACCGACGTGCTTTCGCTTCGGGGGTTCGGCACCACCGATCTGGCGGGCGCGTTGCGCGTGGCAGGCGACCAACTGGCCCGCAGCCGCGCCGGCCGCAAGGTGACGGTGCTGTTGAGCGACTGCCGGGCCACGGTGGATGGCGACCCGGTGGCCGCGGCTGGCTGCCTCGACGGCACGAGGAAGATCGCCCCCGAGAGCGACAGCGAAGAGGCGGAAGCGTTTTGCCGCCGCACCGGCGCGACGCTCACCACCATCAGCGGGCCGAGCCAAGTGGCCGAAGCCCTCTCGGCGGCACTCAGCAGGTGACGTTCTCGTCGGGCACGATGTCGCCCTTCACGTTCTCTTCCGGCCCAGGCACCGTGGTGGTCGTGGCAGCAGAAGGAACGGTAGTGGTGGGCACGGTGGTGCCGGAGTCGGTGCCCGAGACGGTGGTGGCGGGGGGTGTTTCGCCGGGCACGGTGGTGGTTTCGAACACCTGCTCGGGGGCTCCCGCAAGCGGGGCCGTGCCTTGGAAAATGGCCAGGATGGCCTTCATGTTCTCGCCCTTGATGCGGGGCTCGAGCACCGCCGCACCGCTGATGACGACACCGGCCGCCTCGATCTGATACGTGCTGATGGCTCGCGGGTCGACGTCTTTGAGCACGCCCGCGAACTCGAGCATCGCGTTGAGCGACGACAGGCCCTCGTCGCGCACGATGTACTGCTGCATGCTCTCGATGAGCGCAGTGGCCACCGCCGGGTCGTAGATGCCCTTCTCGAGCGCGGCCTGCAAGGTGCGACGCAGGAAGTCTTGCTGGCGGGAGATGCGACCGAGATCGCTGGCGCGGTCTTCACGCACGGTGCCGTCTTCGTCGACCCACTTGAGATGCCTCGACCGCACGTAGGCAAGCGCTTCATCGCCGTAGAAGACGTGGCATCCGGCCACCGGGATGTCGATGCCGACGTTGGCGTCCTTGATGGGGGTGGCGAAGGGCACGGCCACGCCACCGACGGCGTCGACGATGAGTTTGAAGGCGCAGAAGTCGACCTGCAGTTTGTGGTCGATGACGACACCGAAGTTGTCGTAGATGGTCTGCTCGAGTTGATCGCCCGCGGAGTTGATGCGGCTGCGGCCGCGGCCGGGGATCTTCACCCACAGGTCGCGGGGGAACGACAGCACGGCAGCCTGCCGGGTGGCAGGGTCGAGCCGGAGCACCATGATGGTGTCGGTGCGGTTGCCCACGGTGTCGCGCTGGGGGTCGGCGGCGTTGGCCCAGGGCGAGTTGGGGTCGACGCAGGCGTTGGCATCGGAGCCGGTGATGAGGAAGTTGCGGGCCGCAGGATCGGCCGGGGGGAAGGTGGGCGGCACGGTGCTCGGCCCGGCTGAGGTGGTGGAACCCTCGAGGGTGGACGGCGACGCGGTGGTGGGCGCCAGCGTGGGCGGCGTGGTGGCCACTTCGACCGCATCAGACACGAGTGTGTCGTCGAGTTCGCTCTTGGCGTAGACGAGGGCACCTGCCCCCACCAGGCAAGCGATGACGACGGTGATGTTGAGTGCCAGCACAGCGCGCTGGGCGTTGGTATGACGCCGCTTGAACGGGGTGGGCGCCGGGGTGTTGGCCTCGTTCATCGGTCGCCAAGGCTACCTGCGTTGCGGCGGCGGCTATCGTCGGGTCGGTGCGTCCTCACACCCCAGAATGGCTCACACGGCTGGAGGAACTGCACCTCAGCGGACCCATTCGAGTGGTGCTCATCATCGTGCTGGCATGGGTGGCCACGGTCGTGTCGCGGCGTGTGGTGCGCAGGGTGCTCCGTCGCACCTTCGCCCTGGCCGGGGTCGACCCGATCCGTGCCGAGGCCCGCCAGCGGGCGGTGTCGGCGGCATTGCGGTCGGCCATCGTGGGGGTCATCTGGGCCATCGCCGTCATCACCGTCATCAGCGAGTTCGGGGTCAACATCGGCGCGTTCGTGGCCACCGCCACCGTGGTGGGCGGTGCCATTGCGTTCGGCGCCCAGCAGTTGCTGCGCGACCTCATCGCCGGATTCTTCGTGCTCGCCGAAGACCAGTACGGCGTGGGCGACGAGGTCGACCTCGGGCATGCCGCCGGGAGAGTCGAGCGCATCACGTTGCGGGCCGTCCGCCTGCGCGACGCGGTGGGCGCCGTCTGGTACGTACCCCACGGCGGGGTGGCACGGGTGGCCAACCTGTCGAAGTCGTCGGCCGCCGCGCTCGACATCGAGGTGTCGCGTTCCATGAGTCGGGCCGCACTCGATGAGGCTGCGGAGGAACTGTGCGCGGAGTTGGCTGCCGATGCGTCGGTGGCGTCGCTGCTCAGTGGCGTGCCGCAACCAGTGGGCATTGTCGACGTGCGCGACGACCGCTTCGTGTATCGCGTGAAAGCAGGCACGGTGCCGGGTGCCCACGACACGGTGACCGCACAGTGGCGTCGGCTGATGCTCGATGCGTTCGACGACGGGCGGCTGCGGGCGCCCTAGCCAGTCGGCGCCGCCCCTACGGAACGACGACCACCTTGGTGCCGATGCCGGCCCAGTTCCACATGAACCACGCGTCGTGGGTGCCTTGCCGTACACAGCCGGCCGACAACGGCAGACCCAGCTGGCTTTCGCTCTGCAGCGGCACACCGTTCTTGCGAGGGATCTCGTGGAAGCCGATGTTGTCGCCGCTGGGGCCTTTGGTGAATCGCACCATCCAGCGCATACACGTGTTGGAGCTCTTGATGCTGCACGTGTAGGAGGAGCGGGAGAACACGTAGTAGGTGCCGTAGCGAGGCTGGTCGAGCCGCCCCGACACGCGGTAGGTGTGCACCACGGTGCCGTTGGCCTCGACGATCCATACTCGCATGCGACCCTTGGAGTACACCACGCGTCGTCCGTCGCCTGAGTTGGCTGGCACCGCGTAGGGGCTGGGCGGCGCCGTGGTGGTGGGCGGCAGGGTGGTTGGCGGCGGCAAGGTGGGCGCCAGCTGAATGGTGCTGCCCCTGGTTGCCGGGGCGAATGTGGTGGTGGTGGCGGGCTCCGTCGTGGTGGTGGACGACTCGGTGGAGTCGGTGCTCTCACTGACCTCGCTGGTGTCGGTGGGTTCACCCTCCGCCGACGCCGAGAACGGGGCGCTGAACACGGCACCGAGGGCCATGGCCAACGCCATCAGGACAGGTACGAACCGCCGCATCACGCGGAGTGTATCGGCAGATCTCCGACCGATCTAGAGGGCGTCCACCGGTGCCAGCGTGACCGAGGTGGTCAGTTCGGTGCCCTCGGTGAACTGCATCTCGCGCACCGAACCGACGTCGCGAAGGTCGCCCTCGGCGGATCGCACCTGCGCCAGCACGTCGGCGGGGCCGCTCACCGCAGCCAGCGACACGATGGCCTTCTGGCTCAACTTCGCCTCGGTCTTGCTGCGGCGGATGACGGCCAGCACCTCGCTGACGGGGTCGAGCATGGAGGCATCGGCCCAGGTGCCTGCAGGGGTGGGCCACGCCTGGTTGTGCACCGAACCCTGCTGCCACCAACTCCATACCTCGTCGGTGACGAACGGCAAGAACGGGGCGAACAGGCGGTGCACCACATGCAGCGCAGCGCGCAGGGCAGCGCGGGCCGACAGCACGTCGGCCGCGCCGGTGTCGCGGTAGGCGCGGCCCTTCACCAACTCGACGTAGTCGTCGCAGAACCACCAGAAGAAGGCTTCGGTGCGCTCGAGCGCCCGGGTGTAGTCGAACTCCTCGAAGGCCGCCGTGGCGTCGGCCACCACGGTGTCGAGGCGGGCGAGCATCGCTCGGTCGACCGGCTCGGTGATGCCCGCATCGCCCGGGTCGTCGCCGATGCCGAGCACGAACTTGGTGGCGTTGAGCAGCTTGGTGGCCAACTTGCGGCCCACCTTCATCTGCCCCTCGTCGTAGATGGTGTCGACGCCGGGGCGCCCGTTGGCCGCCCAGTAGCGAACGGCGTCGGTGCCGTGCTGTTCCAGGAGATCGATCGGGGTGGTGGTGGCGTTGCCCTTGCTCTTCGACAGCTTCTTGCGATCGGGGTCGAGGATGAAGCCGCTGATGGCCGCGTTGCGCCACGGCACGCCGCCGTGCTCGTGGTGGCTGCGCACCATGGTGGCGAACAGCCAGGTGCGGATGATGTCGTGCGCCTGCGGGCGCATGTCCATGGGGAACACGCGCTGGAACAGGTCGTTGCCGTCGGGGGCTTCCCAGTCGCCGGCGATGTGCGGGGTGAGCGACGAGGTGGCCCACGTGTCCATCACGTCGGGGTCGCCGACGAACCCGCGTGGCTGGCCGCGCTGCGCCTCGGTGAACCCGGCCGGGCAGTCGGTGGAGGGGTCGACCGGCAGGTCGGCCTCGGTGGGCACGAGCACGTCGTCGTACAGCGGGTTGCCCTCGGCGTCGAGCCGGTACCAGACGGGGATGGGCACACCGAAGAAGCGCTGACGGCTGATGAGCCAGTCGCCCTTCAGGCCGTTCACCCAGTCGCTGTACCGGGCCTGCATGTAGGGCGGGTGCCAGATGAGTTCGTTGCCACGGGCGACCAACTCGTCGCGCAGTGCTTCGTCGCGGCCGCCGTTGCGGATGTACCACTGACGGGTCGCGACGATCTCGAGCGCGCGATGGCCGCGTTCGTAGAACTTCACCGGGTGGGTGATGGGGCGCGGCTCGCCGAGCATCTCGCCGCTGGCTGCCAGCAACTCCACGACCTTCTTCTGCGCCTGCTTGGGGTTGAGGCCAGCCAGCTGCTGGTAGGCCTCGCCGCCAGCGGCCGTGGTGATCCAGTCGGGGGTCTCGGCGGCGAACCGGCCGTCGAAACCGATGAGGGCGCGGCTCGGTAGATCGAGTTCGCGCCACCACGTGACGTCGGTGACGTCGCCGAAGGTGCAGATCATGGCGATGCCGGTGCCCTTGTCGGGCTCGGCCAGATGGTGCGCCACCACCGGCACATCCACCTCGAACAGGGGGGTGCGCACGGTGTGCCCGAAGAGGGGCTGGTATCGCTCGTCGTTGGGGTGAGCCACCAGCGCCACGCAGCTGGGCAACAGCTCGGGGCGAGTGGTGTCGATGAGGAGGGCCTCGCCAGTGGGGGCGCCGCCGGCGTCGAGGCGGTGGAACGCGATCTTGTGGTAGGCGCCCGCCACCTCGCGGTCTTCCATCTCGGCCTGGGCCACCGCGGTGCGTTCGTCGATGTCCCACAGGGTGGGGGCATCTTGCTGGTAGGCGTGGCCGGCTGCCAGGTTGCGCAGGAACGCCCGCTGGCTCACCCGGCGGGCACGCTCGCCGATGGTGGTGTAGACGAGCGACCAGTCGACGCTGAGGCCGAGGCGGCGGAACAGGGCTTCGAACTGCTGCTCGTCGTGCGCGGTGATGTCGTGGCACAACTCCACGAAATTGGCGCGGCCGATGGGGGTGGCGCGGTGATCTTTGGGCACGTCGCCGCGGTAGGGCGGCTGGTAGCCCTCGACGTACGGCAGGCTCGGGTCGCAGCGCACGCCGGTGACGTTCTGCACGCGGCGCTCGGTGGCCAGGCCGTTGTCGTCCCACCCGATGGGGTAGAAGACGTGCTTGCCGGCCATGCGCTGGTAGCGGGCCACCAGATCGGTGTGGGTGAAGCTGAACACATGACCGATGTGCAGGCTGCCGCTCACCGTGGGCGGGGGAGTGTCGATGGCGAATACCTGCTCGCGGCTCGCGTTGCGGTCGAAGCGGTAGGTGCCGTCGGCGTCCCACCGCTGCATCCAGCGGGCCTCGATGCCGTCGAGTGACGGCTTCTCAGGAATGTTCGTCATAGGGGCGCCAGGCTACCGAGCGACCGGAACTGAGTAGCGCGTACTCATGCGCAACCTCTGCGGGAAACGGATGATCGCTCCACCTCAACCAGTGAAGGAAACCGATCATGTCCGAAACGCTCGACACCGTCACCTCCGTGCCCGCAGAGGTCGCCGCCCCGACGAACCGGCGGCGATTCCTCCGATTGGCTGGCGCGGCAACGCTGGGCGGGGCGGCGGTGTCGTCGCTGGCGCCGTCAACGGCGCAGGCCGCCACCGGTGGCGCGTTGCTGATCGGTCAGGGGAACTCACCCACCAACACGACCGACGTCACGTCGATCGTCGACCCGAGCAACTCGGCACTGTGCCCGGTGTTGTTCCGGGCTGCCAACTACACCACGACGAACACCAGCGCGCCGTCCACGCAGCGGATCGCATTGTTCGCATTCACGTCCGGTGCCGACAGCGGCGACGGTTATCCGGTGGGCGTGTACGGCCGGGCGTCCAAGCCGGGTTCGAATGGTGGTTGCGGCGTGTTCGGTTCGGCGGGCGGCCCGGAAAACCCGTTCGAGGCCAGCAGCCTCAACGTTGGGGTGATGGGTACGTCGAACCAGATGGGCGTCGTCGGTGTGAGCAACAGTGCCGACGGAGTCGCAGTCGCCGCCTACAACCTGAATGGGGGCGCGTCGGTCTTCGTGGGTGGTTCGGGCATCCTGCGCTTCGAGCGCCAGTTCTTGAGCGGCCCGATCACGTCCGGCACCCACTCGGCCGGCGAGGTGATCTGCGACGGTGTGGGTGATGTGTACGTGTGCTCGGCGGGTGGCAGCCCGGGTACGTGGCGGAAGGTGGCCCGAACCTACCCCGGCTACGAGCAGTCGGGGGGCACCGTCAATCTGCTCGCCAAGCCGATCCGCCTGTTCGACAGTCGTGGCATCGACCCCGACGTGCCCTTCAACCACGGGTCGGTGAAGGTTGCCGCCGGCGAAACCGTCGTGGTGCAGGTGACGGGCACGGTGGCCCAGAGTCTGTCGGTGCCGGCTGGGGCTTCTGCAGTGATGGGCAACCTCACGGCGGTGCAAGTGAACGGCTCTGGGTGGGCCACCGTGTGGCCGTCGGGCGATACGCCCTCCACGTCGAACCTCAACTACAACTCGTCGAACGCTGTGCCGGCCATCGCCAACTCGTTCATGTGTGCGCTCGACGATGAGGGCAAGCTGCGGCTGAAGTGCTCCTCCAATGCGGCGCACATGATCATCGACATCACCGGGTTCATCGCCTGAAACACGTGGGGGGTCGCGCCTGATGCCCGCGTAGGCTGGCGCCCATGCTGCACCTGTACGACACCGCCACCAGAGAGGTACGTGAGCTCGCTCTGCGCGAGCCCGGCTCGGTGAGCATCTACCTGTGCGGCCCCACGGTGTACGGTCCGCCCCACATCGGCCACGGCCGGGCCACGCTGGTGTACGACGTGCTGCGCCGCTACCTCACGTGGTCGGGCCTCAACGTGCGGCTCGTCAGCAACATCACCGACATCGACGACAGCATCATCAACCGGGCCAACCGCGAAAACCGGCCGTGGCAGGAGATCACCACCAAGTGCGAAGCGGTGTGGTTCGACGCCATGGGCAAGCTCGGCGTGGCGCGTCCCACCGACGTGCCGCACGCCACCGAGTACGTCGACGAGATGGTTGCGATGATCGGCCAGCTGGTCGACCTCGGGCGTGCCTACACCACCGACGACGGGGTGTATCTCAGCGTGGAGACCGTGGACGACTACGGCCTGCTCGTCAACCAACACCTCGACGACATGATCGAGGGCGGCGGCGACCGTGAGGTGTTCGGCGCGGGCAACAAGCGGCACCCCGCCGACTTCGTGTTGTGGAAGCTGGCCAAGCCGGGCGAGCCGTCGTGGCCGTCGCCGTGGGGCGATGGTCGCCCCGGGTGGCACAGCGAGTGCGTGGTGATGAGCCTCGATCTGTTGGGTGAAGGCTTCGACCTGCACTGCGGCGGGATGGACCTCAAGTTCCCGCACCACGAGAACGAGCGGGCGCAGGCCGTGGCGTTGGGCAAGCGGTTCGCCAACCACTGGATGCACAACGGGTTCGTCGTCGACGCCGAGGGCGAGAAGATGTCGAAGAGCCTGGGCAACGTGCACAACCTGCTCGATCTGCTCGACCAGTACGACCCTCGCGCCTATCGCATGCTGCTGCTGCAGTCGCACTACCGCGGCCCGGTGTCGGTGGGGCAAGACAACATCGACTCGTCGGTGAAGGCGCTCGCCCGCCTCGATGGCGTGGCTCGTCGGTTCAAGGCGCCGGCTGCCGCGCCCGATCCGGCAGTGCTCGACGCGTTCCGTGCGGCCATGGACGACGATCTCAACACGCCTGCCGCGATGGCCATTGTGTTCGACGCGGTCACGCAGGCCAACGCCGCCGCGGATGCGGGCGACATGGTGCGCGCCCACCAGTTGGTTGCCGCCATCTTCTCCATCGCCGAAGCGGTGGGTCTCACGTTCGCCACCGGCGACGAGGTGCCAGCCGATGCGGCAGCAAAGGCGGCAGCGCTCGACGCGGCCCGCGCGGCCAAAGACTTCGCCACCGCCGATGCCTTGCGTGCCGAACTGCAGGCCGACGGCTGGACCGTCGAGACCACGAAACAGGGCACCACCCTCCGCCGCTAGCGCCCGTTCGCCTCGTTGCCTGACGACGCTGTCACGGAATCTCGTCTCGGCTGCGAGATTCGGTGACAGCGTTGAGCGGTGAACGTCGCATCGGCCTCGCGTCGTGCGAGACTTCACGATCGTGTCTGACGGGATCGACCACCCTGCGTTGGCGCGCTTGGCGCGCCTCGACCGCCCTGTGGCGGCAGTCGGTGTCTCCCACAAGATGGGGTACCAGCCCACGCTCGATGGGGTGCGCGCCATCTCCGTGTTGGCCGTCATCCTCTACCACGCAGGGTTCTCGTGGCTGCATGGCGGGTTCTTCGGTGTGGAGGTGTTCTTCGTCGTCTCCGGGTTCCTCATCACCTCGCTGCTCATCGAGGAGCGTGATGGCGCGGGGCGAGTGAGCCTGCGTGAGTTCTGGGTGCGGCGGTGGCGGCGACTGCTGCCAGCGCTGTTCACGATGATGATCGCCGTCGGCGTATGGGCGGTGTTCTGGGGCACGGCCGAGCAGCACACGCAACTGCGGCGTGACTACCCGTGGGCCATTCTCTACCTCGCCAACTGGGGGCAGATCGCCTCCGATCAGCCGTACTTCAGCGGCACGCCCACGCTGTTCCGCCACCTGTGGAGCCTGGCGGTGGAAGAGCAGTGGTACGTGGTGTGGCCGCTGGTGTTCGTGGCCGTTGCGCGTGCACGTCGAGGGGGAGCCGACCGGCGGTTGGGTGTGTGGATCGCCGTGGTGGCGGTGGCGGTCATGGCGGGTACGGCGGCGATGCGCGTAGCCGAGTGGCCGGCGCGTGCAGGCGACGGTGGCTCGTTCAACACAAATTTCTTGTACCTGTCCACCATCACCCGTTCCAGCGGGTTGCTGCTGGGCGCGGCGATGGCCTTCGTGTGGCGGCCGTGGCGGGCGCCCGAACGAAGCCGCGGCTCGGCGCCGCGAGTGCTCAACGCCGTGGCGCTCGCCGCGGTGGCTGTGCTGGTGGTGTCGTTCGTCATCGGGCGCGTCGACGCCAATGCCACCTATCTGTGGCTGCTACCGCTGGTCACCATCGCTTCGGCGGTGTTGGTGGGCGTGGTGGTGCATCCGTGGGCGGGCGCCGCCCGCACCGTGTTCGGGTGGCGTCCGTTGGTGGAGGTGGGCAAGCGCTCGTACGGGTTGTACCTGTGGAGTTGGCCGATCAGCCGCATCGTCGGCGCGTACGAAGGGTCGCCCGCCAAGTTTGCTCTGGCGATGGCCATCACCGTGCCGGTGAGCGAGGCCTGCTACCGGTGGGTAGAAACGCCCATCCGGCGTGGCGCTTTGGGCAACTGGTGGCGCGGTCGTGAACGGCGCGACTGGCGTCTGGTGACGGCATGCGGGGTGGCGACGTCGCTGGTGCTGGCGGTGAGCCTCGGGGCGTTCTTCGCCACACGCGACAAGGTGTTCGACCCCGCCGCCGACGCCAGCAACGACGACGTCGTGTTCGACCTGTCGGCCACCGGCGCCGACGGTTCGACCTCCACGGTGCCAGCAGTGGTGAACGACTCGCGGCCCGCCGACACGGTGGTGGCCGACACCGCCGCGGCAACCACCACGACGGCCCCGGCTCCGCCCACCACGTTGGCGACGTTGCCGCGGCGGTTGGTGATCGTGGGCGACTCCACCGCGCACTCGCTGGCCATCAACCTGCCCGACGGCATCGAGAGCACGTTCGTCATTGGCGACGGCTCGGTGGAAGGGTGCAGCGTGTACTCCGACGGCACGGCGGTGTCGAGCCGCAACTTCACCCGCTCGTTCGACGGCTGTGATGGTTGGGAGCAGCGCTGGGTGAATGACGCACAGGAGATCGACGCGGAGGTGGCACTGGTGGTGATCGGTGCGTGGGACGTGTTCGACGTGCGCCAGCCCGACGGCACCACGTTGGTGTTCGGCACGCCCGAGAACGACGCCCGCTTCGTGGCAGGCGTGCAGGCGGGCATCGACGCACTCAGTGCCGCGGGTGTGAAGGTGGCGCTCTTGGAGATTCCGTGCATGCGCCCCACCGACGTGGAAGGGGCGGGGGTGCCTGCCCTGCCCGAGCGCGGCGACGACACACGTGTTGCCCACCTCAACGATCTGCTGCGCCAGGTGGC
>DMQJ01000392.1 GCA_003455715.1 Acidimicrobiaceae bacterium
ACAACCGCAGCCGCGGGTCGTCGACGGTAGCGACACCGCAGCGCCCGTGGTGGCCTCGTTCGACGACCCGCGGCTGCGGTTGTTCGACGCGCAGCACGGTGGTGCGTGCGCGGCCCGCAACGTGGCATTGCAGCATGTGCGCGGCGACATCGTCACCTACCTCGACGACGACAACTGGCTCCACCCGGGCTGGTTGCACGCGGTGGCGTGGGCATTCGCATCGCGGCCCGATCACGATGTGCTGTACGGCGCACGCATCATCGACGACTCGCTGCGGGTGTACGGCACGGGCGAGGGAGGCTGGCCGTGGATGCAGTTCAACCCGTACGACCGGGCGATGCTGCTGCAGCACAACTTCGCCGACATGGGGGTGATCGCTCATCGGGCGCGCTGCCAGGCCCGTTTCGACGAGTCGTTGGTGGAGTGCGGCGACTGGGACATCTTCCTCGCCCTCACCGCCGATGCACCCCCATTGGAGCTGCCGGCGGTGGCCGCGTTGTATCGCACCAGCGGCGACGATCGACTTACCGGTCAGCGGCCCAGCGACTTCTACCGCGTGCAGGAGAAGTGGTCGGGGCCAGGGGGCGACGTTCGGCACTAGGTGCGCAGGGTGCGCGCGGGTACTGTCCGCGTCATGGATCTGACCTACCCGCCCGAAGCCGACGTGTTCCGCGAGAAGGTGCGTGCCTTCCTCGCCGCCAACCTGCCCGCCGGGTGGAAGGGCATCGGCGCGCTCGCGCCCGAGGAGGCCGACGAGTTTCGCAAGGAGTGGCGCAACACGCTCTACGAGAACGGCTATCTCGCCGTCAACTGGCCGAAGGAGTACGGCGGGGCCGGCCTCACCCCGCTGGAGAGCGTGGTGATGGCCGAGGAGTTCGCCCGGGCCGGTGCACCCACTGGAGGTGCCAACGACGGCTTCGGCATCGCCATGCTCGGCAACACCCTGCTGCGCGTGGGCACCGAGGAGCAGAAGCGTCACTACCTGCCGCGCATCCTCAGCGGTGAAGACCTGTGGTGCCAGGGCTACTCCGAGCCTGCCGCCGGCAGCGACCTCGGCAACCTCGGTTGCCGCGCCGTGCTCGATGGCGACGAGTGGGTGATCAACGGGCAGAAGATCTGGACCTCAGCCGGTCATCTGGCCAACCACATCTTCGTGCTCGCCCGCACCGCGCCCGATGAGGTGAAGCACCGCGGCATCACCTTCCTGCTGGTCGACATGCGCCAGCCCGGCGTGGAGGTGCGCCCGATCAAGATGATGGGCGGCGACAGCGAGTTCAACGAGGTGTTCTTCACCGACGCCCGCTGCCCGAAGGGCAACGTGGTGGGCGAGGTGAACGGCGGCTGGATGGTGGCGATGACCCTGCTCGGCAACGAGCGCGGCGCGGGCGCCGCCGTCACCGGCATCAGCTTCCGCAACGAGCTCGACAAGCTGATGGCGCTGGCCAAGGAGCGAGGCGTCACGAGCGACCCGGTCATGCGCGACCGGTTGGCCAAGGCACACACCAAGGTGGAGCTGATGCGCTTCGCCGGCTACCGCGCGCTCACCTCATTCCTGCAGGGTCGCCAGCCCGGGCCCGATGCGTCGATCGGCAAGCTGTTCTGGAGTGAGTACCACCGTGAGGTGACGGAGCTGGCCGTCGACATCCTCGGCGCCGACGCCATGACCCCCACGGCCGACGGCCCGATGAACGTGTTCGGCGCCGACGTGGTGGGCACGCCCAACAGCAGCGGCAACTGGACCGGTGTGTTCTACAACGCCCGTGCGGGCACCATCTACGCCGGCACCAGCCAGGTGCAGAAGGGCATCGTGGGCGAGCAGATCCTCGGCCTGCCGAAGGAACCCCGCGCCGACGCCGGCCCCTGGAACCAGATCCCCGGCCACGGCTGACCCCAACTTCGGCGTTGGCGCCGCACGTGGTGCGGTGCCAACGCCAACTTTGGGTCAGCCTTTCTGGGTGCCGACTCGGAGTTCGCGGAAGGGGACGTCCTTGTCGACCATTGGTTCGCGGGGGAGGCCGAGCACACGGTCGCCGATGATGTTCTTCTGGATCTCGTCGGTGCCGCCGGCGATGTTCGACGAGAAGCTCGTGAGCAGGGTGCGACCCCACTGTTCGGCCTTGTCGCCCTTCTGGTTGGCGATGAGGTCGGGGCCGAAGAGGTCGCCGAGGATGCTGCGCATCAGGCGGCTGATCTTGGCGCCGTGCAGCTTGCCGAGTGAGCCGCCGGGGCCGGGCGCCTTGCCGGCCTTCAGTTCGGCGCGGGTGCGCATGGCCACCAGGCTCTTGGTGGTCTCCTCGCTGTAGAGGTGCATCAGCGCCTGGCGGATGGTGGGGTCGCCGATGACGCCGCGGCGCTTGGCTTCGGCGATGAGGCCGTCGGCGCTGGTGTGCGTGACGCCACTGGTGGAGCCGGTGCCGATGGCGACACGTTCGTACATGAGCATCGCGGTGGCCTGGTTCCAGCCGTTGTTGAGTTCACCGAGCAGCCAGTCCTTGGGGATGCGCATGTCGGTGAGGAAGATCTCGTTGAAGTGCTTGCCGCCGTCGATCTGGTGGATCGGGCGGATCTCCACACCGGGGGCGTCCATCTTCATGATGAACATCGAGATTCCCGCGTGCTTCGGGGCGTCGGGGTTGGTGCGGGCGATGACCACGCCGTAGTCGCTGAGGTGGGCGAGGGTGGTCCACACCTTCTGTCCGTTGAGCACCCACTCGTCGCCGTCGAGCTCGGCCTTGGTCTGCAGGCTGGCCACGTCGCTGCCGGCGCCGGGCTCGGAGAACATCTGGCACCACACCGTGCGGGCGGCGATGTTGTCGGCCAGGAAGGCCTTCTTCTGCTCGTGGGTGCCGAACTGGTTGAGCACCGGCAGGCACATGCCGTGGCTGATGGTGAGCTCGGAGGTCATGTCGGGGAAGTTGGCGTACTCCTCGCGCCAGATGCGCTCGTGGGCGCGGGTGAGGCCAGCGCCGCCGTACTCCTTGTCGTACACCATGCCCGCGAGCCCGGCCTCGGCCAGGGCGCCTTGGAATTTCTTGGCCGCGGCCATCATGCCCGCGCCTCGATCTTCGCCGCGGCTCTCGCGTGAGATGCCGGTGGCGTGCTGCTGCAGGAAGGCCCGGCAGCGCTCGCGGAACTCGGCTTCGTCGGCGGCGCTCAGGCTTGCGGTGTCGCTCATTGGTGAATCCCTCCAGGAAGGTTGCTGTGTGCAAACACGTGCTGACCTCCATGTTGGCGCGCCGGAAGCGCGCGCGAGGAGTCGAAGCCGGGGCTCGGCCCCTCAGGCTTCGGGATGCAGCGACGCAAGCAAGGCGTCCACCGACGCGGTCGCAAAGCCGATGGCCTGATCGCCGATCCCGAAGGGCAGCACCATGACGTCGCCGTGCACCAGGGCGCCGCACGAGTAGACCACGTTCGGCACGTACCCGTTGCGGCGATCTGCATCGGGCGACAGCAGCGGCCGCGCCGAGCGGGCCAGGACGCGTGTGGGGTCATCGAGGTCGAGCAGCATCGCACCAAGGTGATACGTGCGCATCGGGCCGACCCCGTGGGTGAGCACCAGCCAGCCGTGGTCGGTCTCGATGGGCGAGCCGCAGTTACCCAACTGCAGGACCTCCCACGCACGTTGCGGAACCTGCACCACCTGGCTGCTCGGCCACGCTCGCAGGTCGTCGGAGAACGCCACCGCGTTGCTCTCCCGGTCGGAGCGAGAAAGGGCCGCGAACCGGCCGCCGACCATCCTCGGGAACAGGGCCAGGCCCTTGCCGGTGGCTGCTTCGCCCGCCATCGGCGACATGTCGAAGTGCACGAAGTCGTCCGTCTGGAGCAGGTGTTGGGTGGTGGTTTCGCCGTCCCACCCGGTGTAGGTGGCGTAGTGGGTGCTCGTGCCGTCATCGTGGTCGAACCGCACGAAGCGGGCGTCCTCCATGCCGTGCGATTCCTGGGCGGCGTGGGGGAGGAGCACCCGCGACGTCAGTTCGGTCGACGGGTCGAACGAGGTGGAGTACGCCGACGCGGCAAACGATCGCAGAGCGGCGATCGTGCTCTCGGGGCTGCGCCGGGTGGCGCGGTCGGCCCGCAGGCTGGCGATTGCCCGGTCGAGTGCATCGTTGTCGAACACCTCCGGCAGTTGATCGAGGACGAACGCCGCGTTCTCCAGATCGTCGCCCATGTCGGCGAGGTGGGCGTGCATCGAGGCGCGGTGATGACGGGCTGGTCCGGAGTGCGCCGCCACCAAGTGTGGGGCAGGCACGTCGATGGACACCTTGCCGTCGGAGGTGACCGTTCCTTCGCGGAAACCGATCGACGAACGGTGGCCTTCGGCGATGCCGCGCACACTGAGCAGGAAGCGGGCCGACCCGGAGGGCGTTCCGGCAGTGGGGTCATCGGGGTGGGCAACGATCGACGGGTTGCACAGTGCCGCCGCCTCCACGGCCACTTCGGCGGTGAAGCACGCCCCGAGCAGATACCGGCGCGTTGGCGATAACGGGGGTGCACCATTGAGGCGCGACGCGAGCCGTTCCGCATGTCGCTCGACCATGTCGTCGTAGTGGTCGTGGCGTGGGCCGAACACCCTCGACACCTGCTCCACTGCTTCGTCGACCTCGGCGGCCGACAGCGCCAGGACCCGCTCGATCACCATGTTCGCCCGCGAGTCGCCTGGGCCGACATCTTCCCGCCCGGCGACGAAGAACCGTGCGAGCACTCGTGCGGGGTTGTGGCGAATGACGATGCCGGTGTCGGCGACGATGCCGTTGTCGAGCGTGTCGGAGCCGCTCACTCGGCGTGCACCAACGCTAGGGCGCGCTCGATGGTCGTGATGAACGCGATGGTCGACTCGGCGCCCTGGTTGAGGTTGACGCTGTCGGCGTGCAGTCCGTCGAACCCACCGCCCGACTGGGGGTCGTACATCATGGTTGCCGCGTCGTTGTCGCCCATGAACCACCGGGCAGCCATCTGCACGGCGTCGGCCCATCTGGCGTCACCCGTCGCCGCGTGGGCGCGGGTGCAGGCATCGGCCAACGCGGCCACCTCGATGGGCTGTTGGTCGAAACCTGGGCCACGGTCGTCGGGGCCGGCGCCTCCAGCCGGGGTAACCGACAGGTGCCCGTCGCGAGTGTCGCGGTCGAGCAACCAACCGAGCATTCGCAGCCCCCGGTCGACGTCCCACGTGCTCTGCGTGGCAGTTCCTGCCGCAATGAGCGCCTCCGCGAGTGTTGCGTTGGCGTACGCGAGCCGTGGTTCTGGCCACTGCCATGCACCGTTCGACACCGGGCCGATGGTCGACACGGTTTGGCGCATCAGCCGTTGGGCCCCGATGTGTCGATCATCGACCTGGGCCACTTCCACTGCACCGAGTGCGGCGAACGCCATCGTGCGCGGCGAACGGGCCGACAGTTCGGATGCCGTGGAGAACGCCGCGAGCGCAGTGGCGCGCATCGTTGCGTCGGGGTGGCGGGCCGCGCACGTGCCGAGGCCATACAGCGCCCGCCCCCAACAGTCGTCGGTGGTCGGCGTGTCGATCCATGCGCCGCTGGAGTCCCTACGGTTCGCGCATCGGCCGTCGGGTGCGATTGCGGCGACCACGAACTGCAACGCAACTCGGCTGAGTTCGTCGGCATCGTCGAGGTCGGGCCGGCGAGATGTGAGCGCGAGCAACCGAGCGTTGTCGTCGGTGCAGTAGCCGTGCTCCTGGCGCGGCACGGTTCCTTCGGCGTGTTCGAACAGCCCGTGAGGCCCTTGCAGACGAACGAGATGCCGGTACGAGAGCGGGGGAAGGCTGTTCATCCTGCGGCTGCGGCCTGCACGGCGAAGAACCGGTCGATGCGGTCGACGTAGCTGAGGGCCACGGCGCTCCAACTCAGTGTGGGGGCAACTCGTCGAGCGGCGGCGCTCATCGCCACGAGTCGATCGGGTTCGCTTGCCACCAGGCGTATGGCGTCGGCGAGAGCAGCCTGATCGTCGTGTGGCACGACCAGTCCGGCTCCACCGCTGAGCAGTTCCACCGCGTGCGGAAACGCCGTGGCGATGACGGGCCGTCCAGCGGCGAGCGAGTCGACCAGCACGCCGGAGGTGACCTGCTCGCGTGAGTCGTACGGCAGCACCACGACCGCGGCCGAGGCGATGAACCGGGTGAGTGTCGCAACGTCGCGGTACGAGGCATCGAAGTGCACATGATCGGCCAGGCCGTTCCGTGCGGCGCGTTGCACCAGCGACTGGCGGTACCCATCTCCCGACCCGGCGAGCACCTTCGGGTGAGTCACTCCTGCCACTGTGTAATGGGGCATCGGGCACACATGGTGCAGCAGGCCCATCGCATCGATCACATGCTCGATGCCTTTGCCTGGCCCGATGAGCCCCCACGTAAGCAACTGCGGTGCAGCGTGGGTACGTGCCCGTTCGTGGTCGCTGCGGCTGGTGATGGAAGTGGTGACCGCGCCATGCGGAATCACCGCGAGGCGAGCGGCATCAACCGGGTATTGATCCAGCAGACGTTGGTGCGCGGCAGCCGACATCACGACGACGGCGGCCGACCGTTCGCACAGGGCCGCGATGATGCGGTGCTGGTTGGGGGTGGGATTGGTGGGCACCGTGTGCAGCACGGTGAGCACCGGCGCAGCGATGGCGTCGACGAGGTCGAGCACTTCGCAGCCGTCGTCGCCGCCGTAGATACCGAATTCGTGCTGCACGATCACGGTGTCGCACAGCGACAGTCTGCGGGCCGCCCGGTGGAGGGAACGAACGTCGCCGTGGACAATGTCGCCGATCACCGGCAGGCGAGCCGGGAGAGCGTCGGGGGTGCCGTCGAGCAGGCGCACGATCTCGACGGTGTGGCCTGTCGCGGCGAGGCTTCCGCCCAGTGCTGCGGCGAACGTCGCCAGACCGCACACCTGCGGTGGGTAGGTGCTGACAATGCCGACCCGGTAGCGGTGGCCGCGAGCGGACGATGGGAAGTGGACGGTCGGCACGAGGCCTCCTCGAAATCGGGAGGAGGCGTCGGGCCTGCACGGGGCGACAGCGCTACTGGCCGTCCTGCCCAAACGTGGCGACTCCACCGGGAGAGGTCAGCCTACCGGCGCCCCGCAGGGTGTGCTCGCCGCCGCCGCTAGGGTGACGATGTTCCGCATGCTGCGGTGGTGGACCCGAGAGGAGCACCCGATGGGTGGCAAGACACCACAGAAGGCAAGTGCCAAGAAGGTCGGAAAATCGCTGAAGGAAAAGCGCGCCGTGAAGCAGGAGAAGAAAGACTCCAAACGCGGCACCGGTCTCGTGTAGCCGCTGTCTGCTCGCTACGTTGTGGCGATGACCGCCGACACCTCGTCAACACCGACGCCTCGCCTCATCGACCACATGCGTGGCGTGCGGTACGGCGAGGTGCTGCCCATCTACTTGCGCGACCACGGCCTTGAGGCCGAGGTGTACGGCACACAGATGCTCAACGACTGCCCGCAGCACCTGTGGGAGCAACTCGACGCCGACGCCATCGCCAAGGAGATGGGCGCGGTGTTCGTGAAGCTCAACGGGCCGCGCCGCTGGGTGCTCGACGGTCTGGGCACCAAGGTGGCGCAGGTCGAGCCGGTGCTGCGCGAGTTCGGGGGCATCATGTTCCGCCGCATCGCCACCGTGCCGCTCGGCGACCGCACCGGCTCGTCGCCCTACACGGAGACCACCGTCAACCGTGGCGCGGTGTTCTTCTTCGACGCGGGCAAACCCGTGTACGAACTGGTGGCACCCGACGGCAAGGCCTACGTGATGCAGGCGCTGTGCATGGGCGTCGACCCGGCGATGGACGAGTCGGTGCTGCCCGCCCTGGGTGAACGGCTGGCCATGCCCGACGGGTGGACCTACCGCGTGCGCATCCTCGAGGAGGAGTTGGTGGTCGACACCACGTCGTCGCCCGCCACCGTGTTGCAGGACGAGTTCGAGAACTCGTACACGCTGCCGTACTGAGCGGGCGCCACTCGGCCGGGGTTACACGGGCGGGGGTTACACGGGCGGCGTGCGGATCACCGACGACTGGCTGGCCGTGCCCAGCAACGTGCCGTCCTCCGCCCACAGGTGTGCCCGGCCGTAGCCGAACCCGTCTTGGATGGCATGCACCTGCACGTCGGCCAGTACCCATTCGGTGGCCACCAGGCGGGCGGTGCGGATGGTGTTGTCGAGGCTGTTGCCGGTGATCGGCTCGCCGGTGACGTTGGCGAACGCCGACGGCACCACGTCGCCCACCATCGCCAGGTCGGCGGCGTCGGGCACCTTGCGGCCACCGGGGATGCGCAGCCAGAACGCGGCCCGCCCGCTCGGGTCGCGGTGGGTGCGGCCCTTGATGAGCTGTCGCCGCGACACGCCGTGCACGATGCGCATGTCGATGGCTTCGTGCACGGTGCCACGGATGGCGTCGGGGAGTTGCTCGCGGGTTTCCTGCCACGGCTTCACGTCGGGGCGGGTGGCCCACGTGCCGCCGACGGGCAGGTCTTTGCGGCCGAGCGTCGCCAGCGTGTGGAGGATCTCCTCACCCTCCTGGTTCACCGAGCAGCGGGCCTGCGTGGTGTTGCGCCCGGCCACCGAGATGGTGACGTCGACGTCGAGCGTGCCCGGCATGCGGGCGTACGACAGGTACTGCGCGGTGGCCCACACCACCGGGCGACCCGTGCTCAGCTCCATCGCGGCGATGGCCGCGGCAAGGCCCGCGCCGCCGTACAGGAACTTGCCGCCGGTCATCAGCTCGCGGCGCAGCGGCAGCCGCCAGCGCAGCGGGTCGGCAGTGGGCTCGAGCCCGAGGAACGCCTTGGTGCCTGCGAGGCCGTCTCGTTGATCGCTCACGTCCAGAAGGCTGGCGCGTGGGCGGGCCCGACGGCGAATGGGACGGACGAGCAGACCGTTCGGGAGTTACTCCAGAACGACCATCACCTCGTCGAGCGGCTTGCGGGCGAGGTCGGGCACGAGCGTCGACGGCATCGGGTAGCCGATCGGGAACATCACGAACGGCCGCTCGTTGTCGGGCCGTGCCAGCAGCGTGGTGAGGAACGCCATGGGCGAAGGGGTGTGCGTCAGCGTCGCCAAACCCATGTGGTGCAGCGCTGCGATGAACAGGCCTGCGGCGATGCCGCACGACTCCTTCACGTAGTAGTTCTTGCGCCGGTCACCGTTGGCGAGTTGCTCGTAACGCTGCTCGAACAACACGACGATCCAGGGCGCCCGTTCGAGGAACTCCTTGTGGTGGTCGGTGCCGAGGGGCGCGAGTGCCTGCTGCCACTCGTCGTTCATCCGGTTCTCGAGGTAGTTGACCCGTTCCTCTTCCTCGGCGGCCATCCGGATCGCTCGCTTCACGGACGGGTCGGAGATGGCAACGAAGGTCCACGGCTGCTTGTGCGCGCCCGAAGGAGCGGTCGATGCGGCATCGATGGCCAACTCGATGAGGTGCCGGGGGACTGGCTCGGAGGCGAACATGCGCACGCTGCGCCGGGTGGACATGTGTGCGCGGAACCGTTCTGCGCGGGCCACCATCTCTGCCTCGTCGAGCCGTTCGAACTCGAGGGGCACGAACGGGTGCTGTGCGGCCAACTCGGGCGAGGGGTACGGGAACTCGTAGTCGGTGGTCACATCAGCAGCGTACGCACGGCCCTCTGGGTGGGCGCCCGTGCCGTGAAGGCACTTCCGGATGACTCGGCGCTGTCGGTAGCCTGTCGATCGTCCGCACGCAGGTGTGATGCGGTCCCGCTCCCGTAGCTCAGCGGATAGAGCAACGGTTTCCTAAACCGCAGGTCGCAGGTTCGATCCCTGCCGGGGGCGCTCGTTTCTAGAACACCACGGGGCACACGCGGGGGCCGCGCACCTGGCCACCGGCCCATTCCACTTCAGCGCCGTCGGCGAGGCGGAACTCGGGGATGCGGCGCAACCACTCCTCGATGGCCACCCGCAACTCCATGCGTGCGAGGTTGGAGCCCGCACATCGGTGGATGCCTGCACCGAAGGCGAGGTGGCGGTTCTGCTCGCGGTCGAGGATGACCTCGTTGGGCCGGTCGAACACGTCGGGGTCGCGGTTGGCGGCGGCGAAGTTCAGCAGCACCTTGTCGCCCGCCTTCACCGGGCAGCCGACCAGATCCACATCGTCCACCGCGATGCGGGCCATCGTGACGGGCGAGTAGGCGCGCAGTAGTTCCTCCACTGCCATCGGCATCAGCTCCGGTTCGTTCACCAAGCGGCGAGTGTCGTCGGGGTGGGTGGCCAGGTGCCACAGCGCCGAACCGATGCCCGACCACGTGGTGTCGACCCCGGCGATGAGGGTGAGCGCCGCGATGCCCATCACGATCTCGTCGGGCACCGGTTCGCCGTCGACCTCGGCCTGCAGCAACTCGCTGATCAGGTCGTCGCGCGGGTCGTCGCGTCGGTCGGCCAGCTGTTGCAGCAGAAAGGTGACGATGCCATCGAAGCCTCGGCGGCTGCGCACTTCGTCGTGGGCGAACTCGAGCACGTCGCGCACCCAGCCGGTGAACGTGTCGGCCAGGTCGCCCGGCACCCCGAGGATGGAGGCAATCACGCGCACCGGAATCTGCTGTGCATAGTCGGCCGCAGCATCGGCGCGACCCGACTCGATGAAGCCGTCCACCAACCGCGCGCACAGCTCACGAGTCATCGGCTCGTAGCCAGCGACACGCGCGTGCGAGAACCAGGGAAGCAGCAGCCGGCGCGTCCAGGTGTGCACCGGTGGGTCGGCGTCGATGGGCGGCAGGGGCAACTGGATGGGCGGCGGCGGACGGTCTTCGTCGGTGAACGTCAGCACGCCCACATCGCGCGAACTGAAGTGCTCCACGTCGTGGGCCACGGCGAACACGTCGGCGTAGCGGGTGGGCATCCACGACCCGCCCCACCGGTCGGAGTGGGCCACCGGGCAGGTCTGTCGCAGGTCGTCCCACACCTGGTACGGCGACACCACGTACTCGGGGTCGAGGATGTCGTAGTCGGTCGCCCAGTCGGCAACCGGTGCCGTCGTAGGAGAAGAGGTAACCGTGTCGCTCATGGCACATAGCCTGCCAGAAGTCGACCCAGTTGGCCCCGTCAGAGGCGACCCGCCGCCCGAGCAGCGTCTTCCGCTGCGGTGAGCTGGCCCTCGATGATGGCCAGACCGTCGTTCCAGAAGGCCGGGTCGGTGAGGTCGCAACCGACGATTCGCCCAAGCTCCTCGGGCGACCGCGAGCCGCCCGCGCGCAACAGATCGAGATAGGCGGGAACGAATGCATCACCTTCGGCCTGATAGCGGGCGTACACGGCAAGCGCGAGCAGCTGACCGTAGGCGTAGGCGTACACGTAGCCGGGAGTGTGGATGAAGTGCGGGATGTAGCTCCACCAACTGCGGTAGCCATCGGTGATCTCCACCGCGTCGCCGAGCATCGCCGATTGCGTTTCGGCCCACAGGTCGCCGAAGCGCTCCACCGACAGTTCGCCCACTTCGCGACGGTGCGTGTGCACGGCATGCTCGAACCGGTTCATCGCCACTTGACGGAAGACGGTGGCGATCGAGTCCTCCAGCAGCCCGGCGAGGAAGGAGAAGCGCTCGTTGGGGTCGTCGAGTTCGGCCAGCAGCCGAGCGCTGGTGACGGTTTCACCGAACACCGATGCCGTCTCGGCCACGGTCAACGGAGTGGTCATGTGGAAGATGCTCTGCTCGCGGGCCAGCAGGAAGTGCAGGCCGTGGCCCAACTCGTGCGCAAGGGTCGCCACGTCGCGGGCTTGCGACGACCAGTTGAGGAGCACGTACGGATGGTGAGTTGGGCTGATGGGCGCAGCGAACGCTCCCCCACGCTTACCGGGGCGCAAGGGAGCGTCGATCCACCCTTCGGTGAGGAAGCGGTCGACACCGGCGGCAAGCTCTGGCGAGAACGACTCGTAGGCATCACGCACGATCCGCGTCGCCTCCGACCACCCATATGGCCGCTGGTCGCCCGCCACCGACGCCATCCGATCGAAGTCGGCGATCTGCTCAAGCCCGAGCACACCGGCCTTCAACCGGTACCACCGCTGCGGAATGTCGTAGCGGCCGACGACGGCATCGACCAACGCCTGCACCGACTCGTCAGATGCCTCGTTGGCCAGGTTGCGCGATGACACCCACGTGGGGAATCGACGGCGCCGATCGCTGAGCGCCTTGTCTTGCAGCAGGGTGTTGTAGACGAACGCCCGTGTGCGCAGCCCGGGTTGGAGCGCCGCAGTCACCGCGTCGGCTGCCGCCCGGCGAGCATCGCGATTCCCCTGCGAGAGGTGCGAGAGCGCCATCATCAACGGCACCTTGCCGCCCATCGCCTCGGGCAGTTCCGGCTCGATGGCCGACGTCACCTCATCGAACAACCGCGACCATGCGCCCGCACCGGTCTGTTGCTGCTCGGCCAGCACGGTCTCTTCGACTTCGCTCAGCAGGTGGTGCCGCATCAACCGCTGCGTGGCCAAGTAGTGGTCGCAGAACGAGAGGCGAGGGTCGGCCAGCACAGCCTCCACGTGGGCATCGTCGGCCGCCGCCCACTCCAGATCGAAGAAGATCAGCCTGGTGCGGATCTCGGTCGTGCGCTGTTGGTCGCGCGCCACCGCAGCACCACGCGCAGGGTCGGCGGTGTCGGTGCTGAACGCCAGTTGCGCGTGGTTGGATGCCCGGGCGAGGAGGTCTTCGATCTGCCCGATGGTGGTCATGGCCTCAGCCAGCGCCGCTGCGTCGAGGCTGCCAACCCGCCCACGCAGACCTTCCAGTCCCGCCGCCAGCCTGTCGGCTTCGTCGTAGAGGTCATCGATGGTGCTGCCGGCCGGGATGATCGAGTCGATGTCCCAGGCCACCCCCGCCGCAGTGAGGTCGTCGGATGTGGCGTCGTCGAGAGCGGTCATGCCCTCAGTCTTACCGCCGCGGCTCGGCGACTCACCTCAGCGGCGGGCGCCCATGAACATGTTCTTCAGCGCGTCGTAGTGCTCGATGCAGTGGCCAGCGCCGAGCACCACGGCCTCCAGGGGCATGTTGCTCATCTTCACCGGCACCTGCGTTTCGCGCTCGATGCGCTGGGCAAGGCCACGCAGCAAACCGCCACCACCGACGAGGTACATGCCTCGCACCAGGAAGTCTTGCGCCAACTCGGGCGGGGCCTTGGCCAGGCACCGCACCACGGAGGCGATGATGGACGACACGACGTCTTCGATCGCGAAGCGGATCTCTTCGGGCGTGAGGATGACGGTCTTGGGCAGACCGGTCATGAGGTCGCGACCGCGCACCTCGGCCTGGCTCTCGTCGTCGGTGGGCGCCGCCGAGCCGATGGCCATCTTCACTTCTTCGGCGGTGCGTTCGCCGATGGCAATGCCGTGCTCGCGCCGCACGTAAGCCTGAATGGAGGCATCGACGTCGAACGAACCCACCCGCACGGCTTCGAGGGCCACGATGCCGCCAAGGCTGATGACCGCCGTCTCGCTGGTGCCACCACCGATGTCGATGACCATGTTGCCG